>JAUNLC010000002.1:53749-80400 GCA_030532465.1 Campylobacter sp.
TTTAGATGAGCAGTGATAGATTTACGCGCGTTAGATGGCTTTTGGGCGATGAAAAATTTGCAAAACTTCAAAAGGCTAAAATTTTAGTTTGCGGAGTGGGCGGAGTGGGCGGAATTTGCGTCGATGCGCTCGCTCGCTCAGGCGTAGGGCAAATCACCATCATAGACAAAGACAAATTTGACATCACAAACCAAAATCGCCAAATTTATAGCGAAGCGGTCGGAGCGGTAAAGGTGGATGAATTTGCTAAAATTTATCCTAACATTACGCCCATTTGCGAGCTTATAACGCCTGAATTTGTGACAAATTTTGACTTTGGCAAGTTTGATCTGGTTATAGATGCGATTGATGATATGAGCGCTAAAGTTGCCCTTGCAAATGCGGTGCATGCTAAGCTCATCTCTTCGATGGGCGGGGCAAAAAGGCTTGATCCTACTAAAATTTCCGTAGCTTCGGTTTGGAAAACCTGCAACGATGCTTTGGCTAGAAAATTTAGATACGAGCTTAGAAAATCAGGCTTTAAAGGTGATTTTGAAGTAGTTTTTTCAACCGAAGAGCCAAACTGCAAAGAGCTTGGCAGCTTCATGGGAGTAACAGCCGTTTTTGGGCTAAATTTAGCGAGCTTAGCAGTTAAAAAGCTGACTCGGTAAAATTAAAATTTAAAAATCATACTAAGACAAATATAATCGATAAAAATCAAAATGCTAAGATAAATCGTCTTTTTATTCATCCGTCTTTCAAGCTCAAAAAGGCTGTAAAGCGCGATTAAAAGGCGGTTCATCATCTTTAAACCCTCCTAAATGTTTCGATAATCAAGATAAGCGAGAAGATAGTAAAAAATATAATCATACTTTTAGTGATCTTTCGGCTATAAATATGCACTAAAATGACGGCTACAACGGCTAAAAGTTTAATAATATCGGGCAAAAATTCTTGCATAATTCAAATTTATCCTATCTTACTCCGCATCGACGTGAATTTTATACCTGCCGCAATGCAAGCAGCGAAACAAATATCCCGCCAAAGGTCCACCGGCGGTAAGATACTGTCTTACATCCTTATATCCGTCCTCGCGCGCCTCATACTCGGCAAATACCTCATCAGCCACGCCAAGATCCTCAAGTTCTGCGGTTCCCACATCACCTAAAAATTCGCAGTAGTCATTGCAACAAGCTAGCCAATATTCACCTTGCCAACAAATATATCCCGGCGTTTGCTCAAACAGCTCTTTTACCTTTTGAGGGTCACTCACATCTTGCGCGTCTTGGATAAAGGTGCCGTTAAATTTCTTCGCCGCACTTCCGTCACGTATGCAGTTTGGACATAGGCAGCTTACGTTCTTTATCGCATAAATTCCTAGCGTATGATTTATCTTGGTGGGTTTGTTGCAACACTCGCATATCAAAGCCGTTTCAAGTCTTTTAAAAGCTCTAGTTTTAAACGGGTTTGGATGATACTTAAAGTGCGGGATATCAGCCTTTTCGTCATCCCACTCTTTCTGGCTGCGAGGTCTTTCATAAGCGAATTTATCGCCATAAGAAGCTGCCAAATTTTTCAAGCACCCAAGCTCTTTTAAATCTTTTTTGCTTGACATATCGGCGATTTGCTTAAAGAGCTCATATGCGCTTTGTTTAAAGTTTAAGATTTTATAAACATCAACAAGAACTCTTTTAACTCTTTTATCTTGCGTCCGCTCTAGCTCATCTGCAAATTCAAACATCTCTCTTAAGTTATCGCCTCTATTTTTCTTACTAAATTTCTCTTTTAGCTTGATAAATTTGACTCTAAACTCATCTAGCATTTTAAATTTTCCTTTGAAAGCTCCTGTTTGAATTCACGTCAAAATAGTAAATTTTGCCTCTTGCTTTATAGACTTCAACCGCGTTTAGCTCGCTTCCTTTTGCATCTTTTAAACTAGCTGGCTTCATAAAAAGCGCTTCTCCGACTCTCTTGCCGATGTCTTGCTGCCAAGAAGCTGCGGCGGTAAGCAGGATAACTATATAGATAACGCGCATAATTTTTCTAAAAGGAGTGTAAAGAACGAGATATCCAAAGATAAGAGAGATAGGCAGTATCAAAAGCCAAGGCACGCTATCAACGAAGATGACGTTGAAGTATTCATTCACTCCGTAATAGTCAAAATAGCTCGTCTTAAGTCCGACAAAAAGAGCGAAAATAGCAGATAAAACAAATAAAAATCCGATAAAAAACGCATTTACAAATTTCATCTAATTCCTTTTGAGAAATTATATTGAAATTAGGCTTTGAATTCAAAAATTAAGTTTAAACGCGCCGACGTTAAAGCAAATTATCAAATTTAAAAGTTCAAATTTTAGCTACAAAGATCGGCAACAAAAGTAAAATTTAAAAGCCAAGCGGGTCAGGTTAAAATATAAATAGTGTAAAGTGTCGCTTAACACTATTTTAAGCTAAAAGGGTGTAAGATTTCATAAATTTAAAAAAGGAGAAGTGAGATGCTAAAGATGAATGAGCTTATAGAGCGTAGCAAAACGCCCAAATCAACCATACTTTACTACATCAAAGAGGGTTTGTTGCCACAGCCCTTTAAAGAAAAGGCAAATTTGCACCTTTATAGCGATGAGTGCGTAGAGATAATCGAGTTTATCAAATATCTTCAAAGCAACTTTAACTCTACGATCGCCGAGATAAAAGCGCTTTTTACCCATCCGAATTTTGATATCAAAAGCCCATATGAAGCGCTTTTAGGCACACTTGAGCTTGTTATGGGAGCTTCACTTGCTCAAATTTATAGCGCGGATGAGCTTTGCGCGGAGTTTAATATAGATAAAAAAACGCTTGAAAAATATGTAAAAGATGGCTTTTTGATGCCGCGAGATGGCAAATTTACCGCTAAAGAAAGAGAAATTTTAGCCATCATCATAAACTCAGATAAAAACCAGCTTGAGATACTAAAAGCCTATATAAATTTGGCTAAAAAGCTCGCTAAAGAGGAGGTTGCGCTTACTTTTAAATCGCTTGAAGGCATAGATGAAGCAAGCAAAAACGAAAGCCTAAAACACCTCTTTGACATCTTGCTAATTGCAAAACCTTACATCTTAAACATGCATACATTAGAGTTTTATCAAAAGGAAAACAGATGAAAAATTTACTATACATCAAAGGCTTTTTGCCCTATCTTGCCATCGCGTTTTTAAACGCAAGCGTTGATCTGGCGCACAAGATAACCATACAAAACGTGCTTTTAAAGAGCTTTTCAGGCGATACGCTGGTAGTCTTAACAGCACTCATAAACGCGATGATACTGCTGCCTTTCATCGTGCTTTTTTCGCCGTCAGGATTTATCAACGACAAATACTCCAAAACCAAAGTCATACAGATATCTTCGCTCGTTGCCGTGGCTATTTGCTTGCTTATCTTGCTAAGCTACATCTTAGGGCTTTTTGAGCTTGCATTTTTCTTAACGCTCATCTTAGCGGTGCAAAGCGCCATCTATTCGCCTGCAAAATACGGAATCATCAAATCAATCGTAGGCACAGAGCTCTTAGGCATGGCAAACGGCGTTATACAGGCTCTTACTATCGTTGCGATACTGTTTAGTTCGTTTGCGTTTTCATATATGTTTGAGATATTTTACGTAGCCTCTTCAAGCCCGAATGAAATTTTATCAAGCATATATGTGATAGGATTTTTCTTAGTCGCTTTAAGCGCGCTTGAAGCGGTATTTTCATTTAGACTGCCTTACTTTGAAGCCAAAAACGAAGCTAGTAAATTTAACTCCAAAAGATACTTTAAACTTAGCTACCTAAAAGAAAATATCAAAATTTTAAGAAAAGATAGAAACATCTGGCTTAGTATCATCGGACTTAGCCTATTTTGGGGCGTTTCGCAAGTGATACTGGCGGCGTTTCCCGCGCATTATAAAATTTTATTTAACGATGATAACGCCATAGTCATACAAGGAATTCTAGCCGTAAGCGCCGTGGGTCTTATCATAGGCTCATACGTAGCGGGCGCTATGAGTAAATTTCACATCGAGCTTGGTATCGTGCCGATCGGCGCGTTTGGGATTTTTATCTCGATGTTTATATTCGGCTCTGCAAATAGCATTTTCGTCATAGCTCTTTGTTCGTTTTTATTCGGAGTTTTTGGCGGACTATTTATCGTACCTCTAAACGCCACTATCCAATTTTTCGCACCTGAAAAAGATATGGGCAAGATCATGGCGGGCAACAACTTCTTGCAAAACATCTTTATGGTCGCGTTTTTATGCTTAAGCATAGCCTTTGTTTATACGGGAATTTCTACTCAAGGGCTATTTATCCTCGCTTCGGCGGTGTGTTTATTTGGAAGCTTTTATGCCATTTTTCAGCTTCCGCATCTCTTTACGAGGCTGCTTTTACTGCCGCTTCTTAAGAGCAATTACAAATTTAACGTCGAGGGGCTTAAAAATTTGCCTCAAAGCGGCGGAGTTTTGATGCTTGGTAACCATATCAGCTGGATTGATTGGCTGGTGCTTCAAGTAGCAAGCCCTAGAGGGATAAAATTTGTGATGTATAGAGGCATTTACAACAAATGGTATCTAAACTGGATCTTGAAATTTTTTAAAGTGATCCCTATAGGTGCAGGCGCAAGTAAAGAATCAATCGAACTTATCAGAAAACACCTTGCAAACGGCGAAGTCGTTGCACTTTTCCCAGAAGGACACATCAGTTACAACGGTCAGATCAACGAGTTTCAAAAGGGCTTTGAGCTCA
The DNA here is from genome assembly GCA_030532465.1 of Campylobacter sp. Taxonomy (GTDB): domain Bacteria; phylum Campylobacterota; class Campylobacteria; order Campylobacterales; family Campylobacteraceae; genus Campylobacter_A. Next base: position 58,486 of record JAUNLC010000002.1, read on the forward strand.
TTATAAAGGATCTTAACGAAATTTGCATAGTGCCGTTTTATCTGCGCGGACTTTGGGGTTCAAGCTTTTCAAGAGCGGATAAATTTTATAAGGAGCTAACGGCTAAAAAAGGCAAGCGAGAGATCATCGTGGCGTTTGGCAAGCCGATTTATGAGTTCATAGATAGCGCGGCAATGAAGCAAAAAGTTGTAGAGCTTTCGTTTTCATCGTGGGAGAATTTCCTCTCTCGCCAAAAGCCGCTAACTCACCACTGGCTTGACAGCGCTAAGTCAAATTTGCTTAAAGAGTGCGCGGTAGACAGTATGGGAATGAGTCTAAGCAACGCTAAATTTATCACAGCCGTGCTTGTATTTGCTAAAATTTTAAAATCCGAGCTAAAAGGTAAAAAGCACGTCGGAGTGCTGCTTCCAAGCTCAGCCATAGGAGCTATCATCAACATGGCGCTTTTAGTTATAGGTAAAATCCCCGTAAATCTAAACTACACTTTAAGCGAGCAAGCTATGAGCGCCGCACTTAGGAAGGCTGATATCACGCGAGTTATCACCTCGCACAAATTTCTTGAAAAGCTCTCAGGCAAAGGGTTTGATTTTGTTAGCGTTTTAGAGGGCAAAATTTTAAGCGTGGAAGAGCTTGGCAAAAAGGTAAGCAAGCCGCTTAAAATTTACTCGTTCATGCTTGCGCTTTTTGCTCCCGAAAGCCTTATAAAGGCGCTTTACTTTGCCGATGTAAAGCTTGAAGATACGGCTACAATTTTATTTAGCAGCGGAAGCGAAGGCGAGCCAAAAGGTATCGAGCTAAGCCATAAAAACCTGCTTGCAAACATCAAGCAGATTAGCGAACTGCTAAATTTCAGAAAAGATGACGTGATACTAAACTCGCTTCCGATATTTCACTCCTTTGGCTTAACCGTAACCACACTCATGCCGCTTTGCGAAGGCGTAAAGATGGTAAGTGTGCCTGATCCTACGGACGGCGCTGCTGTAGGCAAAATGGCGGCAAAGCACTCGGTTAGCATTCTTTTTGGCACTTCGACATTTTTTAGGCTTTATATCAAAAACAAAAAGCTCACTCCGCTTATGTTTCAAAGCGTTCGCATGGTAGTTGCGGGTGCAGAAAAGCTCAAAAAAGAGGTAAAAGATAGCTTCAGGCTTAAATTTGGACTTGAAATTTACGAAGGATACGGCACAACCGAAACTGCTCCCGTAGCAGCCGTAAATATGCCTGACATCCTTGAAAAAGAAAGCTTAAAAGAGCTAAATTTCAACAAACCTGGCTCAGTAGGATTGCCGCTTCCCGGCACCGTCATAAAGATCATAGATCCTGAAACTCTGCGCGAACTTAGCGTAAATGAAGACGGGCTCATCGTCATAGGCGGCTCTCAGGTGATGAAAGGCTACTTAAACGACGAGATGAAAACCGCCGAAGTTATAACTCAGATAGATGGCACTAGATATTATAAGACAGGCGATAAGGGTCATATCGACGAAAAAGGCTTCGTAACTATCGTGGATAGATATTCGCGCTTTGCAAAAATCGGCGGAGAGATGATAAGTCTAGGAAGCGTTGAAGAGCAAATCGCTCAAATTTTAGCCGATGAGGCAAATTTCATCGCGGTAAATATGCCTGATGAGAAAAAGGGCGAATGCGTCGTGCTCATCGCCAAAAGCGAGCTTAGCGAGAGCGAGATAGCCTCAAAGCTAAGGGAGGGAAATTTGCCTGCGCTTATGCAGCCTACGCATATATTTTTAGTTGATGAATTGCCAACGCTAGCAAGCGGTAAAGCCGACTTCAAAGGCGCAAAAAACTTAGCCGCAAATTTAATGGAAAAAGAGCATGAAAACGCTTGATATACACACCCACTTGCTTAGTTCGGAGGTGAAATTTGACCGATTTTTCGACAAATTTGCTATAAATTTTTTCGCTAAGAAATTTGGACTTGAGGCTAAAGAGCTTTACGAAAATCCTTACAAGGCCTACAAAAAAGGCCTCATAAACAACCTAAGAAGCTCAAAGCATGTTGGCAAAATCGCGCTTTTTGGAGTCGATGCTAAAGTAAATGAGCGCGGCGAAATTTTACACAAGGATAAAACTGTATGCGCGACAAATGACGATGTGTTTGAGGTTTATAAAGAAAATCCAGGCATCATCGTGCCGTTTTTTTCGATAAATCCACTTCGCCCCGACGCACTTGAGCTTATAGAAAAATATCACGAAAAGGGCTTTAAAGGGGCGAAATTTTTGCAAAATTACTGGGGAGTTGATACGAGAAAAGAGCGCTTTAGACCTTATTTTGAAAAGTTAAAAGAGCTAAATTTACCCCTAATCGTGCATGTTGGTAACGAAAACACCATCCATTCGGATAAGGCGTGCGAGGATATCAGCATGCTTTATCATCCGTTAAAGGTCGGCGTAAAGACGATTTGCGCGCACATGGCTTTGGGGTATGACGGCAATATCTTTCGTGCTATCTCAAAAAAGCCGCGAAATTTCAACAAGGAGTATCACGCTCTTTTGGAGCTTTTAAAGACGCATGATAACCTCTACGCCGATGTTTCGGCACTCTTAACGCCAGTTCGAGCCAAGGTGCTTCGCCACTTAAGCGAGCAAAAAGAGGTGCACGAAAAGCTACTTTATGGATCTGATTTCCCCGTGCCCTACTCGGTTATCTACAATAGCTACGATCTAAATTTCAAAAAGCGGCTTGATTTACATAAACTGCAAAATCCCTTTGACAGATACGCTAACGGAATTTTGGAGTATTTTGACGAAGAAAATCCGATATGGAGCAACTATAAAAAGCTCATAGCCGAGTAAATTTCATAAAGCCTTGCGAGTTTAAACGCCTTGCAAGGCTTACAGCGCGTAAAAGACGACATAGATAAATTGCGCTATCATTAAAAAAGCCGCAAATTTCTTAGCAACTCCGAATTTATCGGGTATAACTAGATACGCAAATACCAAAACGGCAAGTATAAACACGGCTAAATTTTGCATTTAAGCTCTCTAAATTTCCCCCTCATACGCAATCACAAGCGGATTTAATTTCACCTCCGCCTCATGCCAAATTTCACACATAACCCTGATCTATCATCGCATCAGCCACTTTTCTAAAGCCTGCGATATTTGAGCCAAGCACGAGATTACCCTCATCGCCAAACTCCTTGCTCGTCTCATAACTTATCTCAAATATATGATCCATTATGCCGCGAAGCTTCTCATCAACCTCATCAAAGCTCCATGAAGTCATGCTTGCATTTTGCATCATCTCAAGCCCGCTGGTGCCGACTCCGCCCGCGTTTGCCGCTTTTGCAGGGGCGAAGTAAAAATCCTTTTTGCCAAGCATGAAATTTATCGCATCAAGAGTGCTTGGCATGTTCGCGCCTTCGGCTACAAATCTACATCCGTTAGCATATAGCGTTTTAATATCCGCAAGGCGCAGTTCATTTTGCGTAGCGCATGGGAAAGCTCCGTCGCAAGGCACGTTCCAAACGCCGTTTCGACCCTGCTCGTATTCGCTAACAGGAGTAAATTTAGCATTCGGACGGAATTTTATATATTCGCTTATGCGCGCTCGCTTAACCTCTTTAAGCTCCTTTAAAACCTCAATATCTATGCCCTCGCTATCATAAATAAATCCGCTAGAATCCGAAGCCGTTATCGGCAAAGCGCCTACGTCATAAAGCTTTTTTATAGTATAGATCGCCACGTTTCCAGAGCCGCTTACCGAGCATTTTTTGCCGTCCAAACTAAGACCCGCCCTTCTTAGCATATTTTGAGTAAAATAGACTAAGCCGTATCCCGTAGCCTCCGTTCTGGCAAGACTTCCACCCCAATTTAGCCCCTTACCCGTTAATATCCCGTCAAATTTACCCGTGAGCTTCTTATACTGGCCAAACATATATCCGATCTCGCGAGCGCCTACGCCGATATCGCCTGCGGGCACGTCGGTAGTGCTGCCTATATGGCGGTAAAGCTCGTTCATAAAGGCGTGACAAAAGCGCATGATCTCATTATCGCTCTTATCCTTTGGATCAAAGCTGCTTCCGCCCTTTGCTCCGCCCATGCGCACGCCCGTTAGCGAGTTTTTAAAAATTTGCTCAAAGCCAAGAAATTTTAAAACTCCAAGATCAACGCTGGGATGAAATCTCAAACCTCCCTTATAAGGCCCCACGGCGGAGTTAAACTGTATGCGATAGCCGTTATGCACGTTGATAGTGCCGTCATCTCTAGTGTATGTCACGCGAAATATGATAGTTCTTTCAGGCACGGTTATGCGCTCCAAAATCGCGTGTTTTTGATATTTCGGCTCTCTTTTTAAAAGCGGCTCAAGGCTATAAAGCACCTCCGTAGCAGCTTGCACAAAGACCGCTTGACCGGGATTTGTGGCCTTTATCCTCTCCATCATACTATCGACATATTCGCTCATACCGGCTCCTTTTGTAGGAAATTTTACCAGTAAATATTAGCACGGTATGGTTTTTTATTTTTTTAAATTTAAATTTATATTATTATCTTAGCCGTTTAATGTTACTTATCGAAACTATGAAGAAATTTACTTGGCAAATAGAAACAAATTTTAGCGGACAAAAGCTTTATTTTCGCATTTAAATTTGATAAACACGAATTTTATACCACTTAACTACTCAGCCATCTATCAAAAGCAAGCAAATTTGAATTTATAATTTATCTGATCTTTTTTAAATTTGTCTTTGAGAGTTTGTAGATTTTAGAGCTTGCCTGCTCTTTAAATTCATCATCTACTATGATATCGGCTACGCTTCTCGCCCAAATTTCATCGAATTTTTGGTTACTTAAATTTGCACTACTTGAATAAAACCAGCCGTTTTTATCAAGAAATTTGGCATGCTCGCAATCTTTTACCACGCGAATGGCTTTTAAATTCGGATATAAAAATGTAGTTTTTCTTGCTCGACGCACCAAATTTTTAAATTTATCAGGCACCCTCGCAAGTGTTTTTAGCTCGCTAAATTTTGATGTAGTGATAAGGCAAGGCTTATGCAAAGGGCGGTTTTTTAAACGATTTATCTCGTTAAAATCCTTGCTTAAAAATCCCGCCGTCGTATCGGTTTGAGCTAGATAAATCAACTGCTTCCTTTAAATAATTTAGCTATAAATAGATTATGAGTTTATCGCTCTAAAATTATATCTAGCTTAAGTGTGTAAATTTGCCTTACAAAAGAGTGGAATTCATTTGCGAAATAAGTTTCAGATCAGAAATTTTACTCTTAAATTTATTAAAATTTTTATCCAGCTCACTTTTTCTATCCAAAGAAATTTTTACAAACTCATCCTCTTTTTCTATGCCTACAAATTTTCGTCCTAATAAATTTGCGGCTATTCCCGTCGTGCTTGAGCCGCTAAAAGGATCGCAGATAACGCTATTTTCACTGCTTGCCATCAAAATTATACGAACTAAAAGAGAAAGCGGTTTTTGCGTCGGATGCTTACCGCAGCTTTTCTCCCAAGGAGCAATAGCGGGAAAATTCCAAACATCTTTCATCTGTTTATCGCCGTTTAGTTTTTTCATAAGTTCATAGTTAAATATATGCTTATGCTTTTGGCTCTTTCTAGCCCAGATGATCTGCTCTGTGCCGTGAGTTAAGTATCTGCAGCTAAAATTTGGAGGCGGATTTGTCTTTTGCCATGTGATGATATTTAAAATTTTATAATCCAACTTCTGTAAAGCGCGCCCAATAGAAAATATATTATGATAAGTCCCGCTTATTATAACGCTTCCGTTATCCGTTAGCGCATTTTTAGCTAGACTCAGCCAAGAGAGGTTAAATTTATCTATCTCGTCTATGCCGTAACTTTTATCCCATTCGCCTTTATTTACGCTTACGATACGTCCGCTTTGGATACTTAAGCCATCATTTGATAAAAAATACGGCGGATCGGCAAAAATTAGATCAAATTCTTTTGTAAATTTCGGCAAAATTTCAAAACAATCGCCTTGAAGAAGAGTGAAGTTGTTTTCTACTTTATCGGCCATTTTTTAGCTCGCCGGCAAAAAGATGAAGTGTAGACAAGTTATAAATCTTTACGCTTTTATAGGCTTCTTTAAGCTCATTCTTAGAGCTTAACCAACCTTGCCCGTCCGTTATCCAAACGAATTTAAATCCGTTAAATCTTGAAATTTCTTGAGCGATTTTTATATAAGCTCTTGCAACTTCATTTAATTTTGAACCGCCTACATTATAAAAATTTGTCTCTATCAGATATGTTAGTTCGCCTGATTTAACGACAAAATCAAATCTCTTATGATCGCTTCCTAAATTTAAACCAAGCTCTTTACTGCTAACTTCAGTTTGAAAACAAATATTAACAGACTTTTTGAGTATGATAAAAAGTGTTTTGATATTTTAAATTTGCTTATCGCGGTTCGTGAGAGAAATACGGATATAATAACCCAAAATGCCTCTTTGGCGAAGATTAAGGAATACTTTCAAACTCCAGAAAAAATATATGAATTTTTCTGCGAAACAGGGCTTGATAAAGTTTTTATAAGCGGGAAAATTAAAAATTTACATGATTATGTATTTGGCGTGGAAGTAGGGCTTGATACAAATGCGCGTAAAAATCGTGGTGGAGATAGTTTTGCGCAGATGATATCAAAATATTTTAAGAGTGAAAATATTTGTTTTCAAATCATTTTTATTAAGTAAAAAGTTAAGCGCATGAAGTTTTATCGAAACAACTTGCAAATTTCTATCACATTTTTCAAAATCCGTAAAACAACTTAAGGTTGAATTAGTTTTCCTAAGTAGCCCTAAAAAATCATCAAAATTTGTTAAATTTTGCCCCATTTTTGCCCTAAATTTCAGTTTTCAGCTCGACTTGTTCTTTGATTTCAAACTCAACATCGCAAAAATCATCCGCGCTTAAAACCACTTCACATTTATTGTAAGCTGATTTTGCGATCTTACGTGCAACTTCCTTATTTTCTGCTTTAATAAAAAGCTTTTTTACAAGCGTCTCGGTTATTTGAACTTCAAATTCCAATTTGAACCTTTAAATTTTCTTTTTCATATAGACTTACTATACTATCATAATCAACAAAACGCACGCTACTAGCGATACTGTCATATATAGAGGCACTAATTACACTATCAAATTGAGCGCGTCTATTTCTATCCGCAACTATAAACATCTTGGCGTTAAAGTCTTGAAGCTCGTAAAATTTATTAAGAGAATTTTTAAAATCAGTCGAGTGCTCCACTTCAAAAAATGAATGAGGCAATTTACGCTCGTTAAACCATATCGTATCTACAGTCTTAGCAAATTTTATGATTTTTGGATAAGAAAATTCATAAATTTCACTAATGGTAGCCACTTCATGCAGTTTTTTATCGATAAATAACCTGTTTTTATCTTGCGGAGGTATATAAGTATAAAAATTTCTTAAATTCCCGATCTGTGCGATAATTCCTTGAAAATACGAGTGAGTAAATTCACTCTCTCCTACCGTTTCTTTTATATTAAATTTTGATAAAATTTCGCTTTTAAATTCACTAAGTCCCCAAAGCCCTGGCTGAATTTTAAAAAACTCTTTATTCGTCTGAACTATCCTACGTATCGTGGCAAACGGTGTTTTAGTCTGCCACGAACTAACATCGGTTAGTCTATAAAGCTGCGAAAACGTAGCTAAATTTCCGTTTTCAACCATAGCCTTTATAACGAAATCTTTTTGCTTCATGCTATTGCTTTTAGCCCAAATACTCCTGAAGTGATTTTACTTCATGCGCAGAGCCGTCTTGAACGCTTCTAATAGACTTAGCGGCGGCAAGCGCAGCAGCGATAGTGGTAAAGTAAGGAATTTTAAATCGCAATATATTTTGGCGAATTTTCTTTCCGTCCTCGGCGTTTGATTTGCTGTCACTGGTGTTTATAACCAGTGAGATATCGCCGTTTTTAAGCCTATCTTCCACGTTTGGACGACCTTCGCTGATCTTATAGACAAACTCCGCTTCTACGCCGCTTTCTTTTAGAGTTTGGTAAGTTCCGCCTGTAGCTATTATCTTAAAGCCTAAGTTTATAAGCTCTTTTGCAAGCCGGGCGGCATAAATTTTATCTGCGTCCGCAAGCGTTAAGAAGACAAATCCGCCTATAGGTAGTGAGTTGCTAGCTGCTATTTGGGATTTAGCAAAGCTTCTTGCAAAATCACCGCTGATACCCATAACTTCGCCTGTTGATTTCATCTCAGGACCAAGGATTAGATCTGCGCCGCTTAGTTTATTAAACGGAAATACCGCTTCTTTAACGCAAACGTGATTTTTAACGCGCGGTTTTAGGATGCCGCTATCTTCAAAAACAACTCCGTAGGCGTCGTAAAATTTAAGCGCTTCACGCAAATTTCCTTGCCACATAACGCGAGTTGCAACCTTTGCCATAGGCACGCCCGTAGCCTTACTTACAAAAGGCACCGTGCGGCTTGCGCGAGGATTTACCTCTATCATATATAGCTCGTTTTGATAGATCGCAAACTGGATATTCATAAGTCCCACAACACCCAAATTTAACGCTATATCGCGAGTTTGACTCTCAACTTTTTTTATCATTTCGCTGCTTAAACTCATCGGCGGAAGTATGCACGCGCTATCGCCCGAGTGGATGCCCGCTTCCTCGATATGCTGCATGATAGCGCCGATATAGATATCCTTGCCGTCGCTTATCGCATCGACATCAAGCTCGGTTGCATCTTGCAAAAATTTATCAAGCAAAACAGGCGAGTTGTTGCTAACTTTCACCGCTTCGCTCATATACTCCTTAAGCTCCTCTTCGCTATGCACGCGTCTCATCGCACGTCCGCCAAGCACGTAACTAGGGCGCACAAGAACCGGATAACCGATGGCGTTAGCCTTCTCGATAGCCTCTTTTTCGCTTGTCGCAGTGTCGTTTTTAGGCTGTTTTACGCCGATTTTATTTATAAATTCGCTAAATTTCTTTCTATCTTCGGCGATATCTATAACGCGCGCGGTTGTGCCTATGATCTTAGCTCCTGCGATACTTAGGCGCTTAGCGAATTTAAGCGGGGTTTGACCTCCAAAATGCACGATCACTCCATCAGGTCTTTCGCGCTCTATAACTGAGCGCACATGCTCAAAGTCAATCGGTTCAAAGTAAAGTATATCGCTCGTGTCGTAGTCGGTCGATACCGTTTCAGGGTTACAGTTATACATGATCGTCTTTACGCCAAGATCGCGCAGAGCGTAGCTTGCATGCACGCAGCAGTAGTCAAACTCTATGCCTTGACCTATGCGGTTTGGTCCGCCTCCTATGATCATAACTTTTTTCGCGCCGTCTTCGTAGTTATCGTTAGGAATTTTTGTGATATTTGTCGTAGAGTAAAGATAAGGAGTAAGCGCCTTAAATTCGCCTGCACAAGTATCAACTTCGTTATATTCAAGCTTTACGCCCATCTTATCGCGGGCAAAGTATATGTCGTTTTGCGTTACTTCAAGTCCGTCTTTTAAATTTATAAGGTGGGATATCATCTTATCGCTAAAGCCCATGGTTTTGGCTTCTCTTAGCAAATTTTCATCGTTTAAGATATCCATATCGATCTTGTCTTCAAATTTGACGATCTCAAAAATTTGGTTTAAAAACCAAGGGTCTATCTTGCTAAATTCATGCACCTCTTGGATGCTAAATCCATCACGAAAAGCCTGAGCTACGTATAAAAGTCTGTTTTCGTTTGCATTTCTAAGTCCGTATATGAGAGCGTTTTTCTCTATGTCAAGGAAGTTAAATCCAAAATAATCCTTTTCCATCGAACAAAGCGCTTTTTGTAAACTCTCCTTAAAGGTTCGCCCTATCGCCATAACCTCGCCGACTGATTTCATCGCGGTGCCAAGATAGGGATTTGAGCCCGGGAATTTTTCAAATGTAAAGCGAGGAATTTTAGTAACGATATAGTCAATCACCGGCTCAAAGCTAGCCGGAGTGCCCGTGATATCGTTTCTTATCTCATCCAAGCTAAAGCCAACCGCAAGAAGTGTGGCAACCTTAGCTATCGGATAGCCTGTCGCCTTGCTGGCAAGCGCTGAGCTGCGGCTAACACGAGGATTCATCTCGATAACTATCATGCGTCCGTCTTTTGGATTTACGGCAAACTGCACGTTACTTCCGCCCGTATCCACGCCTATCTCGCGCAAAATTTTAAAACTCGCATCGCGCATAACCTGATACTCTTTATCCGTTAGCGTTAAAGACGGCGCAACCGTGATAGAGTCTCCGGTATGCACGCCCATCGGGTCAAAATTTTCGATCGAACATACGATGATACAGTTATCTTTGCGGTCGCGGATAACCTCCATCTCGTACTCTTTCCAGCCAAGCAAGCTCTCTTCAACTAAAATTTCATGTATCGGGCTTGCGTCAAGTCCTATTTGAGCAAGCTCTCTAAACTCGTCTATGTTGTAAGCAACGCCGCTTCCCGCGCCTCCTAGAGTGTAAGAAGCTCTGATGATAAGCGGAAAGCCTATGTCGCTAGCAGCGTCCATAGCTTCATCGAAACTATAAGCATACCTGCTCTTTGGAAGATCCATGCCTATCTTTATCATCGCATCTTTAAACGCCTGTCTATCTTCGCCTTTTTTGATCGCCTCGGGTCTTGCGCCAAGAAATTTCACACCTTCAAGCAAGCCCTCTTCGTGCATCTGCATAGCCACGTTTAGCGCAACCTGCCCGCCCATGGTCGGAAGTAAGGCATCGACTTGCTCTTTATCGATTATGCGCTTGATACTCTCTTTGGTGATTGGCTCGATATAAGTAGCATCGGCAAAATCAGGATCGGTCATTATCGTAGCGGGATTTGAGTTGATAAGCACTACGCGGTATCCAAGCTCTTTTAGCGTCTTGGCAGCTTGAGTGCCCGAGTAGTCAAATTCGCAGGCTTGACCGATCACGATAGGACCTGAGCCGATCAACAAAATAGTATTTATATCTTCTCTTCTTGGCATTATTTTTCCTTTATAACAACATATAGATATGACGGGATAGTAACTTTTACGTATGGTTCGACCAAAACGCTTTTATATAAACTTTCTTCGATAACTTTTGTAACTTTTCCGACCGAAATTCCGCTAAAAAATATCCCGTCAAGTCCGCTTGTATAGACCTCGTCACCCTCTTTTGGATGAAGCCATTGGGGGATAAATTTTATCAAAACTCCGTTTTTATTTCCGTGAGCGATACCGGGGATCTTTTCGTTGCCGATATAGACGGCAAAGATACTTTTGGGGTCGTTTTGAAGAAGCGCAAGCGGGCGATCATCCTTTGAAACGGCAACTCCCGCACTCTTTCCTTGGTAGATAAGTCCGTAAATTTTAGAGCTGTTAAAATCATCAAATTTATCAAGCCAAATTTTATTATAATCACTTATATTTACATAGCTCAATGCTCGCACAAGTTGAATTTTCGGCTCATAAACGCTTGAATTTTTATCAAGCAAAATTTCATTTAGCTCTTTTGCAAAGCTTGCCAGTAAAACGGCTGATTTTTCAAGCTCGGCATTTTGGGCTCTTAAAGAGGCGATCTCCTCTTTTTGCCTAAAATGCTCGTTTACTTTATCTCTTACAAAACTAACGCTATCGTCGTAAATTTTAACGATAGAGCTATTGAAATTTATAATCTCTTTGCTAATTACCTCGCTCTTATAAAGCGAGAAAAATACCAAAGCGCTAATTATGGCTACAAATAAAATTTTACTCTTCATTTGTTAGCTGCTGAAGCAGACTAATCTCTTCAAGCGCCCTGCCTGTGCCTCTAGCAACCGCCATCAAAGGCTCATCGGCTACAAACACGGGAAGTTTAACTATGTCGGCAAGGTATTTATCGATGCCTCTTATTAAAGCGCCTCCGCCCGTTAGCACGACGCCGTTTTCTACGATATCGCCGGCTAAATCTGGCGGCATCATCTCAAGCACCGTTTTTAAAGCATCGGCTATCTCTTTAAGCGGCTCTCTCATCGCTTCACGCACGTCTTCGCTGGTTAGCTCTATCCTGCTTAAAAGTCCGCTTATCTGATCGCGTCCTTTTACTACTATTGTTAGCTCCTGAGGTAGTTGAATAGCCGAACCCACGCTTATTTTTATATCTTCGCCGGCTCTTTCGCCTATTAAGAGATTATACTTTTCTTTTACATAGTTTACTATGCTCGTATCTATCTTATCGCCTGCGGTGCGAATTGATTTGCTGATTACCAAACCGCCAAGCGAAACTACGCCTATCTCGGTTGTCCCGCCGCCTATATCAACGACTAAATTTCCTTGCGGTTCACGAACAGGCAAATTTGCTCCGATTGCCGCCGCCATAGGCTCTTCTATCAAAAATACCTCTCTAGCTCCGGCACTTAGCGCGCTCTCGCGAACCGCTTTTCTTTCAACCTGAGTTAAGCCGTAAGGCACGGAGATGATGATGCGCGGGCGGATAAAGCTCTTGCGTCTGTGAGTCTTTTCGATAAAATACCTTATCATCTTTTCGGTCATATCAAAATCCGCTATAACTCCATCTCTCATAGGTCTTATAGCCTCGATATCGCCCGGAGTCTTACCGACCATATCCTTAGCTTCATGTCCTACGGCTAAAATCTTTTGCTTGCCGTATTTTTCGCGCTGCACGGCTACGACTGAGGGCTCATTTATGATAATCCCCTTATCTTTTACCAAAACAAGCGTATTTGCCGTGCCTAAATCTATACCCATATCACTTGAAAAAAATCCTATAATTTGATCTAAAATCATCTACTACCTTTATTATGCGCTTAATTTATTCTGTTTTACTAAGATCGGCTTGGCGCCGCCGCTTACAACCTCTTTTGTGATTACCACTTCATAGCCGCCAAGTTCTGGCAACTCATACATGATATCCACCATTATCTCTTCCATTATACTTCTAAGCCCTCTTGCGCCCGTCTTTCGCTCAATCGCAAGCCTTGCAATCTCCTCAAGCGCCTCATCGTCAAATTTAAGAACCGCTTTATCGATGGCAAACAGCTTTTGATACTGCTTTACTATGGCATTTTTAGGTTCGGTTAAAATTTTTACCATATCATCTTTTGTGATCTCGTTTAAAGTAGCTACTACGTGAAGCCTTCCGATAAGCTCAGGAATAAGTCCAAAATGCACCAGATCATCGGGCTCAAGCAGCTGCATCAAATTTGACCTCTCATCCTTACTGCGCTTATCTTGGTTAAAGCCAAGCACGTTTTTACCGATACGCCTTTCTACGATATCGCTAAGACCGTCAAACGCACCGCCGCAAACAAAGAGGATGTTTGAGGTATCTATCTGGATAAAATCTTGATTAGGGTGCTTTCTGCCGCCTTTTGGAGGGATATTTACAAGACTTCCTTCGATAATCTTAAGAAGCGCTTGCTGCACGCCTTCGCCCGAAACATCGCGCGTTATCGAGCGGTTTTCACTCATCCTGGCTATCTTATCGATCTCATCGACAAATACTATGCCCTGCTCGGCTCTTTTTACATCTCCGTCGGCAGCCTGAAGCAAACGAGTTAGGATATTTTCCACATCTTCGCCGACATATCCTGCCTCCGTTAAGCTTGTCGCATCGCAAATAGCTATAGGCACGTCAAGAAATCTAGCCAAAGTTTGCGCCATCAGCGTTTTACCGCTTCCCGTAGGTCCTACAAGCAGGATGTTTGACTTTGAAATTTCGGTATCATCCTCGATCTCACCCTGTTTAAAAATTCTCTTGTAATGATTATACACCCCTACGCTAAATACTTTTTTAGCTCTATCCTGACCTATGACATAGCCGTCAAGCACCTCTTTTAGCTCTTTTGGAGTTAAATTTTTATAGTCGCGATTTGAAATTTCTTCGTTTTTTTCTAGGCTGGTATCGCCGTATATCATATCATAAGCGGCTTTTATACAGTATTCGCACACAAAGGCATGCCCGTCTATATCAGAGAGCAACCTTCTGTCGTTTGACTCTGCTTCGCCACAAAAATTACACTTTCTTGCCATTAATCTCTTCCTTTTGCTAGCGGAATTCCCCGCGTCGTGCTTAGTATAAATTCGCACATTTTTTTTACATTTTCATTGTTTTGAGAAGCCATAAGCTCGTTTGCGGCCTCTTTAAGCCCGCCTTTGTGTCTAAATAAAAATTTATAAGCCTTATTTATCTCTTCAACATTTTCCTTATCAAATCTCCTGCGAATTCCGACTAAATTTAGCCCTCTTATATAGGCTCTATTGCCCTCCGCCAAGCAAAAAGGCACCACATCTTGGCTAAGTGCGCTAGCTCCGGCTATCATGCAGCTTTCGCCTATCCTTACAAATTGATGAACAGGAGTTAGTCCGCCGACTACCGCAAAATCCCCCATCTCAACGTGTCCCGCTAGGGTCGCGTTGTTTGCCAAAATTATGTTATTTCCTATTATACAATCATGCGCTATATGACAATACGCCATGATAAAGGCGTTATCGCCTATTTTAGTTAGCCCGTCGCCCTTATGCGTGCCGGAATTTATAGTGCAAAATTCGCGGATTGTAGCGTTTTTGCCTATTCGCACGCCCGTATCGCTTTCCGGCTTATAGCTGATATCCTGCGGAATATCGCCCACGATAGCGTAGCTGTAAATTTTGCTAAAATCGCCGATATGAGTATCCCCTACTATCCTAGCGCCTTGCTTAACCAGCACTCCGTCACCCAAAACGGCATCTTTGCTTACATAGGCATAAGCCTCTATAACGACGTCTTCGCCGATCTTTGCGCCGTCTTCTACAACGGCGGTTTTATGGATATTTTTCATCAAATTTTGCCTATTTATCGACTGTTCTTATTTGTCTACTATCATGGCTTTTAATTCAGCCTCGCAAGCAAGCACGTCATCTACATAAGCCTTAGCGTCAAGCACCCAAATATTGCCTTTGTGTTTTAGAACTTCAAGACGGTATTCAAGCCTATCTCCTGGGCGGATAGGATGGCGAAATTTAGCTCTATCGATACTCATAAAATAAACGACCTTATTTTCAATGCCCGCTTGATGCTCATCGCTCATACTCTTAAACGCGAGCACTCCTCCGGCTTGCGCCATACCCTCGATGATCATTACGCCAGGATATATCGGATGCCCCGGAAAGTGACCTTGGAAAACCGGCTCGCCTATGGTTACGTTTTTATAAGCCACGATATGCTTAGCAGGCTCTATCTCGACTACGCGATCTATGAGCAAAAACGGATATCTATGCGGGAGAATTTTTTGAATTTGCATTATATCTATCACTTCAAACCTTAATGATTAAATTATTAGGCTTGATTTTAGCCAATTTTTGCTAAGAAAAAGATTATTGATTGTTTTAACATACAACAAAACAGGCTAGTTTTAAAAATTTAATCAATTACCAAAACCTCTTTACTATCGTTATAAAGCACGTTTTTAGCCATGATTTCATATCGTCCTATCTCTATATTTTCGATTACAATTATAGGATTTTGACTAAAATCTCCGCAAATTTCACGCCTTAAATTTAGCTCATCTTTGACACTAAGAGGATTTTTGCAAATTTGGGCTATATTTTTGTAGTTTTTGCCCGATAGTTCGTTAAATTTGGCTCTGCTTAAAAGCGTGATCCCGTCTCTTAACTCATCGCAAATTTCGCTCTTTTCGTTTATACTAAATTTCACCTCTTGACGCTTGAAATTCGAGTAGAGTAAAAAATAGCTAGGCACCACCGATTTATCAAATTTCACATAAGCTCTAAGCAGACGGTAGTTTAAAAAATACTTGCGCGAAAGATGAAATTTTACGCCATTTTCTTCGCATTCGCGCACTTTTTTATATAGCTCAAGCCGCTCTTCGATACTGCCCGGTAAAACTCGCCCGTTTACTTCGCTTGTAAGCTCGCTTAGAGGCAAATTTTGCGCCTCTCGCTGCTTGCCAAGCCCGAAAATACAGCCGCAGTAGTTTTGATGATAGAGTTTATCTTTTTTAGCCAGCTCAAACTGCTCGTTCGTGCCGCCGTTTTTTCGGTAATCAATAGCAACGGCTTTTAAATCATAGCCCTCAACCGCCTTTTTTAGCGAGCCTTCAAGTTGAGAAAAATCTTTTTTAGGACTCATTAAAAGAGTCGTGGTTATCGATTTTTCACCTAACTCAACTGCCTTTTTAGCCGAATTTCCCACACGAAAATCAAAGCAATACACACAGCGCTTGCCCTTTTCAGGCTCGTTTTCAAGCCCCTTAGTTCCCGCAAGCCAGCTTTCATAGTCGTATTCGCCGCATATAAGCTTGATACCCATCGCGTCGCACGAGCGTTTAACATCCTCGTAGCGCATCAAAAATTCGCTATACGGATGGATGTTTGGATCGTAGAAATAGCCGATTAAAGTTTCATTTGGAAAATCCTCGCGCAAACGGCGTAAAAAATAGTGACTATCGACCGAACAGCAGATATGAACTAACAAATTTCTCCTTTATAAGCTCGCTTGAATTTTATAAACGGTATCGTCTAAATCGATATTTGAGTTGCCAAGCTAATTTTAGGATTTTTACTAAAATTTCTCTTTAAATTTTATAAAACCGATTTTTTGTCGCTACAAATTTTGAAATTCAGACCTTTAAAAGGCTAAATCAAGCTCTTTATGAAGACCGAATTCATAAGGTCAAATTTTCATTTTTGTGATACAATTTTTGTAAATTTAATATCTCAAACAAGGAGACAAGATGAAGGCGACTAAGCTTGTAGCAACTGCGGCAGCGGCATTTATGCTTGCGGGTTGCAGCAATTTAATAACCATAGAAAGCATTGAGATCGGACAACCGGATATGCAGTGGTTTGGCTATTATGAAAACGATAAGGATAAATCAGAAATCAGCTTTACCGATAAAAAAAGAAAAGGAAGTCTCGTAGGAATCGCCGACGTAAGAGTGGCAAAAGATGGAAATGTCGCGTTTCATACTAAATTAAGCGACGTTTATACCATGCTTAACAAAAGGGTGATAGTGGGCAACTCAGACACTTTGCAGGTTATAAATTTGGACGATAAAGCCCAAATGGAAACATTAAAAACCGCTAAAAAAATCAAAATTTACATCATCAATCCAAATTTCATAGATATCACTCGCTACAGCTCGCCAAACGGCGTTTGCAAGACGTTTAATAAAAACCAAGCCGTTAGCGCGGCAAGTATAGTAAATCGCTATAGGCTGGATGATAAAAGCCAATTTTTCGTTGATTTCTTAGACTCAAATTTCTTTGCCAAAAAAGAGGCTCAGATCAAAAAAAGCTCTATCAAATTTGAAATCACAGACAAACAAGCCTTAAGCAAGATAAAATCATACGTAAAAAGCGATGAATTTAAGCAAGCTCAAAGAAGCAATCTAGCCGAGCAAAAAGAGGTGTTAAGCGCGATATGCAGATAATTAGCCCGACAAAAAGCGCTTGATTTGCGTCTCGCACTCTTTAAGCGAGGCGCTAAATTTCTTATCAAACTGCGAGCGATTAAAGGTGCGCTGACGCTTGGCAAGCTGAGCCGTATGGGTGCAGATGAGCTCCTCCAGCTCGGCTCTGGTCTTGATCTCGCCTCGCAAAAACTCGCCGCACTCTTTAAGACCTATTGATTTAAGAGGTTTTGGCTCGCTAGGATACTTTTCAAACAAAAATTTCGCCTCGTCTAAAAGTCCGTTTTCAAGCATATTTTGAGTGCGAGTTTTAATGCGCTCGCGCAAAATTTCCCTATCCCAAACTATCTCAAAAATATCCAAATTTAAGATTATAGGCTCATGCGTATTTTGCGCTAGATAGCCGCTTACGGTTGCGGCAATCCCCGCATTTTTTAAAAACGAGTATATATCAAACCATCTATTTAAGCGGTAGGTATCGTTTTGGCTAAATTTAGCCGCAAATTCACTATCGTTATTTAAAATTATCTCATAAATTTCGGCATTGCTAAGACCGCTTTCAACCTTGTCAAATTTTGGAGTGAGTCCCGACATCAAGGCCTTTAGATAAAAGCCGCTTCCGCCGGTGATAAATAAATTTTTACATTCTCTTAAAGCAAATTCTTTAGCCTCTTTATAAACCTTAAAAAACATCCCGACATCAAAATGTTCATCTGGATAGATTAAATTTATCCCAAAATGCGGCGCTAAATTTTGCTCAAATTCACTAGGTTTCGCACTTGCTATATCTATCTGCTTATAAACGCAAAGCGAATCAAGGCTTAAAATGACTCCGTTAAATTCACCTGCCAGCTTTAAAGCAAGCTCGGTTTTCCCGCTTGCGGTAGGACCGATTATAGCAAGCTCTTTCAAGAGTAAAGTCCCGAAAAGAGCAACACGTCATCGCTGCTTTCATTTGACACGCCTTGCACTATCATATCGGTTAAAATTTGAGATATCGCAGGGGCGAGCAAGGTTTCATTTAGCCCAAAACCGCTGATATAAAGCAGGTTTTTATAGCTCTCGTCTCGTCCAAAAACGGGCATGAAATTTGTGGTAAACGCTAAATTTTTAGCTTCAAATTTTGGATTTTTAAGCTCAAAATGCGAGCAAAAAGGTTTTAAAGCGGCTAAATTTTCATTTATCTCGCTCATATCCACCCTCTCGTCATCTGCGTTTATTTGAGGCTTCATAGATATATTTACCCTGCCGTTTTTTTCGTATATTCGCATCGACAAATTTTCTAAAAATAGCGCTGTTTTGGGCATAGACCGGCTATCTAACTCAAAACTTACTTCGTAAATTTTAGCATTCATTAGCTCTAAGTTTACCCCAAGCTTTTTAGCCAGAAATTTATCATCTCCGCTAGCTTGGATAAAACTATCTCCTTCATATCTGCCAAGACGTCCGATAGCAGCGCTTACTTCCCCGCTTTTGATCTCATAATCAACGATCTCATCTTGGATAAAACTAACGCCGTTACGCTCTAAAAACTCTCTTAAATTTTCATAGAGCCTTTGCGTATCAAGCTTGGCGTTTTGCTTTAAATTAACAGCTCCTTTTATACCTTGATTTACAAATCCGAATCCATTTTTGCCGTAAGCGTCCAAAACTTCGAAATTTTCATCGTTAAATCTAATCCTTTCAAGCATAGCTTTATAGCTTTTATCGTCAAAAAACAGCAGAGCCGAGCCGCTTTTTTCAAAGTTAAACAGACCGATTTCACTTTGTAAATCCTCATAAATTTTATAGCTTTTTTGAGCGTATCTACGGGTTAAAATATCAAGTTTTTTATTTACCTTTGCATAATTTGGCGCAAATTTTAAAAGCCAGCTTAAAAATGTCTTATCCGCAAAGTTTTTAAAGCCAAAAGAGCTCTCTTTGCGAGCAAATTTGACAAGATCGTTAAAAGCGTTTTGATGCAAACCGTAAAATAGATTTAGTATATCAAGCGCTTGAGCTTCATCTCTTTGTCTTTTTGAAACGACTTTAACGTTATAGGCGTTTTTTATACACCAATAAGCGCTAAAAAGCCCTGAAATTCCGCTTCCTATCACTACAACATCTCTCATTAACTCTCCTTTCAAATTTATATCCACGGCTCAATTTTAGCAAATTTTGGCAATTTAAGATAAAATAACACAAAACTTAAACATACGGACATTGGATGCAAAAATTTTTAAACACCTTAAAAGATATCGGAGAGTTAATAGTCTTTAAGCACTCGGTTTTTGCTCTGCCGTTTATATTTACGGCGATGATAGTGGCTAGCAAGCACTTAAACAACTCGGCTTGGTTTGGTTGGAAACTGCTTATTTTAGGCGTTATCTGCGCGGTAAGTGCGAGAAATTTCGCAATGGCTTTCAACCGCTACATGGACGAGGATATCGACAAACTTAACCCGCGCACGGCAAATCGCCCTAGCGTAGACGGGCGCATAGGTCGCGGAAATTTAATGGTCTTTATAATAACAAATGCCGCCATCTTCGTCATAGTCGCTTGGCTTATAAACGATCTTGCGTTTTGGCTATCCTTTCCTATTTTGGCTATTCTTGGCGGATATTCGCTGTTTAAGCGATTTAGCGAGCTTGCACACTTGGTGCTTGGCTTATCTCTCGGGCTAGCTCCTATCGCGGGAGCCGTAGCGGTAAGTGCGCAAATACCGCTTTGGAGCGTATTGCTTTGCGTTGGAGTTATGTTTTGGGTAGCGGGATTTGACCTGCTTTACTCTTTGCAGGATATGAAATTTGATAAAGAAAAAGGGCTTTTTAGCATACCTTCAATTTACGGCCAAAAGGCGACGATGTTTATCTCGGCCATCTTTCATGCAAACGCCGTTTTGCTTTGGCTGCTTTTTGCTTGGGCGGCACAGCTTGGAATTTTGGCATTTATAGGCATAGCTTTAAGCGGAGTTATCCTCTTTTTTGAGCATAAAATCGTGCGAAAAGATTTTAGCAAGATAGACAAAGCCTTTTTTACGTTAAACGGCTATCTTGGAATTTTATTTTTTATATTTATTTGGATGGATTTATGATGCTTTATCCTGCGAATTTGGATATAGTTTTTGAAGAAATTTTAGATAGAAAAGATGAATTTACGCTTGAATTTGACAAGCTTAGCGGAAGCGAGGATGATCCCTTGGGACAATGGCTAAAACGCGCCAAATCCAAAGGCGAAACCAAAGAGAGCGATCAAGTTCTCTTAACGCTTATAACCGAACTTCACCGTAAATTTGATGAGTTAAATGCATTTTTAAGAAACGAGAAAAATACAAAGCTTATGCTTCAAAACGGTTGCGTTATAGACGGCATAGGATTTGAAAATTTTACGATAAAAGAGGAGAAATTTAAAGCGGGAGCTAGTTATTATGCTAGAATTTCTATGCCGATATTTCCAAGGCGTGATGTGGCGATATTTTTTGAGGCCGTCGATGCAAAAACCGCAAAGATAACGAGGATGAATGAGAGCGACGAGAGCGATTACAACGGATACGTAACAGCTCGAGAGCGTGTGATGATACGAGAACTAAGGGGAATGAATGAGCAATGAAATTTTGATATGGGGCGGATTTGGCGCGGTTATAATCATTCTTTTTATCATAGTATTTGTAAAAGATATGGAAACTTCAAAGAAATTTACAATGTATGAAAAAGTTCTTGAAGGGGTCATACAAGAAAACCATATGCTAAAAAAACAGCTTAAAAATATCGAAACCTCGGGCATAGCCGATCTTGATGCGGAAGAGATCGAAGGAAGGCTGGAGCAAAGGTTAAATAGCGTTATAAATTCAAAGATTACTCCTATCATAAACACTCTTCAGGACATAGAAAGATCAATCGATAATTTTCAAGCCGAACAGCAAAATAGGATTTATTCGCTCGAAGAGAGAACAAAAAGCATAAATAAACTTACCGCTACAAGTGACACAAGTGACGAACTACGCATAATAGATATGTATAATACCGGAAAAAGCATAGAGAGTATAGCTAAGAATTTACGCGTAGGAGTCGGTAAAGTCGAACTTGTCTTAAAGCTTAACAAGCTGATTTAGTATAAACTAAACTAATCAAACCTATAAAATATAAAAAATAAACATCACAAAAATGGTCAAAATTTAAAAAATTTTAAAGCTAAGCTCCATATAATACTTATAAATTTGTTTAGAAAAATCTAAATTAACTTAAGGGTAGAAAGATGTTGATAGACGGGCATGGGCGAGTAGTTGATTATCTTCGCATCTCAGTTACGCAACGCTGTAATTTTAGGTGCAAATACTGTATGCCAAAAACGCCTTTTGAATGGACACCAAAAGAGAATTTGCTAAGCTTTGAAGAGCTATTTTTATTTGTCAAAGTTGCGATAGACGAAGGGGTTAAAAAGATACGAATCACAGGCGGAGAGCCGCTTTTAAGAAAAGATCTTGACAGCTTCATCCGTATGATACATGATTACAAAAACGACATAGATTTAGCCCTTACAACCAACGG
>JAUNLC010000002.1:80500-94752 GCA_030532465.1 Campylobacter sp.
GGGCTTAAGGTTAAGATAAATACCGTAGCGCTAAAAGGCGTAAATGACGATGAACTAGTAAGCCTACTTGAATTTGCAAAGAGCAGGGGTTGTCAAATTCGATTCATCGAATATATGGAAAATATGCATGCGGACGGCGAACTAAAAGGCATGAAAGCTGCTGAAATTTTAGACGTGATAGGTCAAAAATACAAAGTCACAAGCGACGGCAAGCTGCCTACAAGCCCCGCTAGCATATATATGCTTGAAGACGGCTATAAATTCGGTATCATCGACCCTCACAAACATGATTTTTGCGAGAGCTGTAACAGAATCCGCCTAACCGCCGAAGGATTTTTGATACCGTGCTTATATTTTGAAGATGCGATGAGTATCAAGGATGCCGTAAAAGCCGGAGACGTAAAAGGAGCGAGCGAAATTTTACGCAAAGTGCTTCAAAATAAACCTGAGAAAAACAAATGGGAAGTCGGGGTTAGAAACGAGACTTCAAGCAGAGCTTTTTATCAAACGGGCGGCTAATTTTTGATATAATCTCGCCAAATTTGAAAGGTAAAATTTGGGTTTAAATTTGGTCGAGAGCTTTTTAAGCATACAAGGCGAGGGCGCAAATAGCGGCAAACTCGCCGTATTTTTACGATTTGCGGGATGTAACCTCACTTGCAAAGGCTTTGGCGTAAATAAAATTTCGCCAAAAACGGGCGAGGAGCTCACGGGCTGCGACACTATAAGAGCAGTTTACACAAGCCACTTCAAATACCAAAATTTAACTTCTCAAGAAATTTTAGCTATCGTCAAAAAATACGCTAAAAATTTACGCCAAAAACCTATCGTTGTCATAACAGGCGGAGAGCCGCTTTTACACCACAAAAACGAAAATTTTATAAATTTGGTTCAAAATTTGCTTGATGAAAATTACGAAGTGCATTTTGAAACAAACGGCACGATCGAGGTTGATTTTAGCAAATTTGAACTTTATAAAAATTGCACTTTTGCTATTAGCGTTAAGTTAAGCGCAAGTGGTGAAAACAAAGCCAAACGCATAAATAAAGCAGCTCTAAAGGCTATGAAAAACAGCGCGAAAGAGAGCTTTTACAAGTTTGTGATAAATGAGGATTTAATCCAAAGTGGACAAGCCACGGATGAGATTTTTGAAATTCTTAAAATTTGCGATAACGAGGTATTTTGCATGCCGCAAGGTTATGATAAAATAACTCTTGAAAAAAACGCAAGAAGCGTGGCTGAGTTTTGTATAAAATTCGGCTTTAACTACACCGATCGCGTGCACATAAGGCTATGGGGCGATAAGGAGGGAGTTTAATGATTATTAGAAAACTTTTTAAATTTGAAAACGCTCATATCGTGAGGTTTTGTAGCTCCAAAAGATGCAGAACAAGCATCCACGGGCACTCTTACAGGGCTGAAATTTTGCTTGAGTCAAATTTCTTAGATAACGCGGGCATGGTTTATGATTTTGGACTTATGAAGCAAAATATCAAATGCTTAATAGACAGCTTTGATCACACGACTACGCTTTTTAGCGGCGATGACAAAGGGTATCTAAATGATATGAAAAAACATTCAAAACGCTGGATAGAGATCCCCGTAAATCCGTCGGCAGAGCAGTTTTGCAGGATATTTTTCGTGCTGATTGATAGGCTTTTAAAATCAACAGTCATGCAAAACGGCGAGCGAGAGGTGAAAATTCATAGCGTTATCGTGCATGAGACCGACACCGGCTACGCGCAGTGCTTCAAAGATGACGCGTATAACGCTAAAATGGGCGAGATAAATTTAAAAGATATCGTCTTTTCGCCTGAAATCATAAGCGAATGGGAAGATAAGGAGCTATTTGAAAAGATAAAGCTCGGACAAAAGATAATTAATCCAAAGGAGGTCTGATGAGGGTTACTTTTGGAATTTTGGCTTTGATTTTAGCTCTGTTTTTAGTAGGTTGTGAGGATGAAAAGAAGCAAATTTTACTTGATCTAAACGAAGCTCCGCCAAGCGATGTGCCCATAGCTACGCCTGATGCAAACGTAACTATAGATGAAAATTTGCCGCCTGAGCCCGTAGTCGAAGGAAAATAATGGAATTTAACGAAAATTTAAAAGAGCTTTACGAGATGGCGCTTAGCCTGCACTTAGGACTTGCCGTCATCTTAATAGCGCTTATAATAATTCACTTTTGCCTTATAGAATTTGGCGCGAATTCGCCGTCTTATGCAAAACGAATTAGATTTTTCTTGCCGACTTACTACAGCTTTTTAGCGGCTATGTTGATGACAGGGCTTTTGTTAATGAGCGTTTTTTACTTTCATCTAAGCTTTAGAGCGGTTGTTATGATAGCAGTTTGGGCGCTTCTAATCGGACTTGGCGCAATGGAATTTAAGAAGCTAAAAGTGGCTATGAAAAATAAAAATTTCATAGATTTTAAGAAAAAGATGAGATTTAAAATTTTAGCAGATCTTGTTTTGGTGCTCGTCGCAAGCGGTGTAAGATGAAATTTCTTTACTCAAGCGAAGCGAAAAACGAAAAAATTTATCTAGAAAACGAGCAATTCTTACACTTAAAGGCTAGACGGGCAAAGGTTGGAGATAGGATTGATGTTAGAAATTTAAAGGACGGGCAAAACTACATATATGAGATCGATGAGATCACAAGAAAGAGTGTCGGGCTCAGCCTAGTTTTTGCTCATAGTGTAGAGAGTTTTGAGAGTGAATTTAGCATAGCTTGGGCTGTTGTTGATACTAAAATCATAGAAAAAACGCTACCTTTTTTAAACGAGATGGGAGTTTGTAAGCTGATATTTTTCTATGCCGATTTGTCGCAAAGAAATTTTAAAATAGATACTAAAAGACTTGAGAGAATTTTAATCGGCTCATCCGAACAGTGCGGACGAAATTCGCTGATGAAAATTGAAATTTATAAGAATTTAGACGAACTTTTAAAGAGCTATAAAAACATCGCATTAGTGGATTTTGGAGGAGAAAAGCTTGAAAACTATAACGGCAAAGAGCTGCTTGTAATAGGACCTGAAGGCGGATTTAGCCAAAATGAAAGAGAGCGGGTTTTAAAAAAATACGGCTTAAGTTTTAAAAATATACTAAGAGCGCAAACCGCTATTTTAAGCGTTACTGCTAAAATTTTAGCTTGAATTTGCTTTTTAAAAAGTTTTTTTGTATAATCACGCCTTACTCTATGAACGAAAATAAATCAAAAATAGGCTATAAAAAGGATAAGATATGAAAAAAGAGATTCACCCAGAATATGTCGAGTGTCAAGTAACTTGCGCTTGCGGCAACACTTTTACGACCAAATCAAATAAAAACGAGATCAGAGTAGATATTTGTAACGAGTGTCATCCGTTTTTTACAGGCAGCGAGAAGATAGTAGATTCTGCCGGTAGAGTTGATAAATTTAAGAAAAAATATAATTTGAAATAATACTTTGCTCTATTTTATTCCTACTCCGATAGGAAATTTAGATGACGTTTCACTTCGCGCACTTAATGTTTTGCGTGAATGTGAAATTGTCTTTTGTGAAGATACAAGAGTTACCAAAGCTCTGATAAATCTTTTAAATACTAAATTTAACTCAAACATAAATATACAAAAATTTATCCCGCTTCACTCCCATAATGAAGCCCAAATTCTTTCAAATTTGGATATGGAAATTTTCAAAAAAAACGTAGCTTATCTAAGCGATGCCGGAATGCCGGCCATTAGCGATCCGGGAGTTGAGCTTGTCAGGTTTGCTATAAAAAACGGAATTGATTATGAGGTATTAAGCGGCTCAAACGCTCTGCTTTTAGCTGTTGTAGCAAGCGGAATTTGCGAAAAGGAATTTACATTTCTAGGCTTTTTACCAAACACCGGAAAAGAAAGAACGATCGCTATTCAAAACGCCTTAAATTCACCATATCCGGTAGTCATATACGAAAGCCCTAAACGCATACTATCTTTAGTCAAGCAAATCGCAAATTCTGACCCGAACAGAGAGCTGTTTATCATAAAAGAGGCGACAAAGAAATTTGAAACCAAATTTAGCGCAACCGCTCAAAAATTAAAAGACGAGCTAAAAAACGCGAATTTAAAGGGCGAATGGTCTGTAGTTATAGACAAAAGCCCTTATAAAACGAGTGAAAAGATAACGCTAGATGATATCTTGGCACTTGAAATTCCTCCAAAAACCAAAGCCAAACTGATCTCTAAAATCACGGGTGAAGAGGTCAAGAAAATATATGAAAATCTAACAAAATAAGCTAAATTTTACTGATTTTTAGCTATTATTGGGCGATGATTATATATGGAAAACAGCTATTTTTACACATAATAAAGCACTACAAAAAGAGTGTTCAAACCATCTACCTTGCAAAAGAGTGCGACAAGGCGACTTTTTCGCAAATCGTCTCAGTCGGAGCTCCTATAAAACGAGTGGATAATCAAAAAGCTCAAGCTCTTGCTCGCGGGGGTAACCACCAAGGCTTTTTAGCCGAAGTTGAGCCGTTTGAATTTAAGCAATTTGACCTGATCAAAAAGCGAAATTTCATAACGGTGCTTTACGGGCTTAGCGATGTCGGAAACATAGGTGCGATAGTTAGAACCGCTCACGCTTTGGGATGTGAAGGAGTGGTGATAGTTGCCAAAAATCTTGCGATAGAAGGCGTTATAAGAGCTAGTAGCGGCGCTGCTTACGAGATAGATATCGCGCTTGTAGAGGACGGTTTAAGCGTGTTAAACGAGCTGAAACAAAGCGGATTTAAACTCTATGCTACGGCAAGCGGCGGCAAAAATGTAAACGAGATGAAATTTGGTTCAAAAACTGCCCTGATTATGGGAAGTGAAGGCGAAGGCATGCCTAAAAAAGCGATTTTAAAATGCGACGAGTGCGTCGGTATAAAGATGAAAAACAGCTGGGATTCGCTTAACGTAAGTGCGGCTTTTGCGATAATTTGCGATAGGATTATAAATGAATGAAATTGGTATCTTAAGAGAGATCGGTCTAAGCGAGGTAAGTAGAAAAACTCACATTGAAACGGAGCATTTAGGTTATATTGCAGACAAGAATTTCCAAAAACTTGCAAGACTCAACGTGGTCGGATTGATCAAAATTTTAAAGCGCGAATACGATATTGACTTTACGCAGTGGATGGATGAGTATAACTCCTTCATGGCGGAGCACGCCGAAGAAGTAAAGCATAAAACCATAACCATATCTCCTAAAATTCCGGCATACACGGCAAATGGAACCGGTAATTCTTCGGGATTTCTTTGGGCGATTATATTTTTAATTCTTATCGGCTTTGCGATATGGTTTTTTGAAGCCTATAAATACATAGGAAATATCTCAAATTTATTTGAAGATAAAAACCGTAGCGTAAGCTATTCAAACAATGTAGCGGTAGAAACAGCCAAAAACAACCTAAATGTCTTAAAAGATACCAATACAAGCCCAAACATAGAGCCTAAAGCCGTGCAAGAACCTTTGCAAAAAGAGGAGATTGTTGCGATTAAACCAAAACAAGAAGAAACTTTAAATGCCGAGCAACCTCTTATAGATCAACCAAAAGAGGCGACGGTAGCTTTACAAGAGTCCTCTACGGTTATAAAAGATGAAGAAAAAAAGATACAAGAAGACAAAGTCTTAGCTCAAGAGTCTAATTCTTATGATAGCAATATTAGCGATGAGAAAGCTAAAGCGAATTTAACCCGGCCCGAGATATCTACGGCTGAGAACGAGTATTTAACTTTAGATGTAAACGAATTTACAATAACTCCAAAAAGCAAGGTTTGGGTCGGTATCATAAACCTTGAAGACGGCAAAAAAAAGACGTTAAATAGCGAAAAACCGGTAACAATAGACGCCAACAAAGAGCAACTTGTAGTAACTGGGCACGGAAATATCACCTTAAACATAGGCGAAAAAAACATAAAATTTGATACCGTAAATCCAAAAAGATTTCATATACAAAAAGGTAAGATAACGCTTATAACTTTTGATGAATTTATAGAGCTTAATAAGGGTAAAAAGTGGTAAAAAATCTTATCGCTTTAGCGCTTTGCGTAAACTTTTGTTTTGCATCAAATGTAGCAAGTATCGTAAGCGGAATTTTAGGCGGCGATAGCTCAAAGGCGGCGAGCTTATTTGGAGACGGGCTTGATTATCTGGACGAAAACAAGAAGCCCGATATAGCCAAAATTTCAAATTTACTAAAATCAAAATCCCTACTTGCTCTCTCTTACAAAAACAAGATGAATTTAGATATTACCTTCATATCCGAGCAAAATTCGCCTTTGCTGCTTATAAAAATAGTAAAAGACGCACTAAATCGATTGGGTTATAACGAGATTTTAACTACCGAATTTGCAAATACGCAAAATAGCATCTGGAGCATTAGATTAAATACCAAATTTATACTTGATCCAGGCTCATTTTATACCGCGCTTAAAGAGACGGGAACTTCTATAGAGATGATTGAAAGAACGGGCGAATTTAGCTACAAGTATGTCCTTGATATATCAAAATCCTCTTTAAATTTAACTCCGGTAGAGATAGGTAGAGAAGTCGAGCTATCAAAACCGCTTGAGCCTTACTTCATCGATATAAGCGGAGCCAGTAAAGCCGACATAAGCGCTCAAGCCGGAGATAGCTGGTTTGCTCTGGTTAGAATTTTAGACAAAAATTTAAATTTATTGGATGAGAAAAGAAACTCAAAAAAGACCGGAAAAATAACTATTTCGATACCAAAAAATGCAAAATACATTACCATAGATGATGTAAACAGCCTTGAAAACATAAAAAGAGGCCTTAAAATTTACTTACAATAATTAGGAGAATTTATGTTTAGCGAAATTCGTTTCAATACCATTGAGCGTTTGCCAAACTACGTTTTTGCCGAAGTTAATGCTATAAAGATGGCAGCTAGACGAAACGGAGAGGATATCATTGACTTTTCGATGGGAAACCCTGAAGGTCGCACACCTCAACACATAGTAGATAAACTCTGCGAAAGCGCACAAAAGGACAAAACTCACGGATATTCCGTATCTCAAGGAATTTACAAGCTGCGCCTTGGAATTTGCAACTGGTATAAGAAAAAATATGATGTAAATTTAGACCCCGATACCGAAGTAGTAGCGACCATGGGTAGCAAGGAGGGCTTTGTGCATCTTGCTCATGCCATCATAAACCCGGGCGACGTGGCTATCGTGCCTGATCCTGCATATCCGATACACACGCAAGCTTTCATCATCGCAGGCGGAAACGTAGCTAAGATGCCTTTAGTTTATAACGAAAAATTCGAGCTTGACGAGAATAAATTCTTTGAAAATTTACAGCATACTATCAACTCTAGCTCGCCAAAACCAAAATACGTAGTAGTAAATTTCCCGCACAATCCTACGACCGTAACCGTGCAAAAGAGCTTTTACGAGCGATTGGTAGCGCTTTCTAAAAAAGAAAGATTTTATATCATCTCAGATATCGCCTATGCCGATCTTACCTTTGACGGATACAAAACGCCAAGCATTTTTGAGGTAGAAGGAGCAAAAGACGTAGCCGTCGAATGCTATACTTTGTCAAAAAGCTATAATATGGCAGGTTGGAGAGTGGGCTTTGTATGCGGCAACAAACGCCTTTGCGCCGCGCTTAAAAAGATAAAATCATGGTTTGACTACGGCATGTTTACGCCTATTCAGGTAGCCGCTACTTACGCGCTTGAGAGCGATCAAAGCTGTGTAGAGGAAATTCGTAAAATTTATGAAAAACGCCGTGAGATCATGCTTGATGCATTTGCAAATGCGGGCTGGCAGATGCAAAAACCGACGGCAAGCATGTTCATCTGGGCGAAACTGCCTGCGCAAGTAGGCAACATAGGAAGTCTTGAGTTTTCAAAACAACTTCTTACAAAGGCTTGCGTTGCGGTAAGTCCAGGGGTTGGCTTTGGCGAAGCGGGCAATGATTACGTAAGGCTTGCGATGATCGAAAATGAAAATCGCATAAGACAAGCCGCAAGAAATATCAAAAAATATCTTAAAGAGTTTTAATGAACGTAGCGATACTGGGCGTAGGAACCGTCGGAGCCGAAGTTGCAAATATCTTAATCAAAAATCAAAAGCTAATCACCGCAAGAAGCGGCAAAGAGATAAAGCCTATTATCGGCGTGGTTAGAAATTTAAACAAGCCAAGAAATACGACCATACCGCTAACCGATGATATACAAAGCGTTATAAATCGCGATGACATCGATGTTTATGTAGAGCTGATGGGTGGAGTAAACGAGCCATACCGCGTAGTAAGCGAAATTTTAAAAAGAGGCAAAGCGGTTGTAACGGCAAATAAAGCCCTGCTTGCCTATCATAGATTTAAACTGCAAAATTTAGCTTGCGATACTCCGTTTGGCTTTGAAGCAAGCGTTGCGGGCGGAATTCCTATCATCAAAGTGTTGAGAGAAGGGCTAAGCGCCAATCATATCCTTTCTATAAACGGCATAATGAACGGCACTAGCAACTACATCCTAACTTCGATGATGAACGGCGGCGTTAAATTTGAAGACGCTCTAAAAAAAGCTCAAGAACTAGGATACGCCGAAGCCGATCCGACATTTGACATAGGCGGCTTTGATACCGCGCACAAGCTCCTAATCCTTGCCAGCATAGCTTACGGCGTGCATGGAAACCCCGAAGATATCCTTATAGAAGGCATTGAGAGGATAACGAAAGAGGATATATTTTTCGCTAACGACTTTGAATACGTCATCAAACTACTTGCCATAGCAAAGCGAGTGAGCGATAAGATCGAACTTCGTGTCCATCCTGCGCTAGTTCCAAAGGATAAGATGATAGCTAAAGTAGATGGAGTTATGAATGCCGTTAGCGTCATAGGCGATGCGGTTGGCGAGACGATGTTTTACGGTCCGGGAGCCGGCGGAAGCGCAACGGCAAGTGCGGTTATAAGCGACCTGATCGACATCGCAAGAGAGATAAAATTCCCGATGCTTGGATATAAAGCTCCGCTTGAGATCATGCAAGCTGAACTACTTGAACAAGATAAGATAAGAACAAAATATTATTTTAGATTAAAAGTCGAAGATAAAGTTGGAGTATTAGCTAAAATAACAAATTTAATGAGCGAAAACAACCTCTCGATCGATAGCTTTTTGCAAAAACCAAATATCAAAAAAGAGGATGACGCAACGCTGTTTTTTACTACGCATACGAGCCTTGAGGCCGATGTCAAGCGCGTGATGGGAATTTTAAAAGAACAAGAGTTTGTAAAAGACGAGCCGTTTATGATGAGAATCGAGTCTTAGTGGGGCTTAGCGAGTATCTTTTTGGAAAAGTTTCAGAAAATGACGCCTGCAAATTTTTAAAAAAAGAGGGATGCGAAATTTTAGAGCGAAATTTCAGCTGTAAATTCGGCGAGATAGATATCGTCGCTAAAAAAGATGAAATTTTGCATTTCATAGAGGTAAAAGCTACAAAAGGAGATTACGAAGCGGCATATAGGCTAACGCTTTGTAAAATGCAAAAGATATTAAAAACGGTTGATTATTATCTACTTAAAAACGGGTTTAATAACGATTTTCAGATCGATTTAATCACGATTGAAGGCGCTGAAGTAAGCTGGATAAAAAATATCAGTTTATAATTTTTCTTATTATCTTAATTTTAAACTTATTTATGTATAATTGCAGCTAATTTTTTAAAGGAGAAAAAATGGGAAAATATATAGAACTAACATCGGAAAATTTCGACGTAGCCAAAGAGGGTGTAGCGTTAGTTGATTTTTGGGCGCCTTGGTGCGGACCTTGCAGAATGCTTGCTCCCGTTATCGACGAGCTTGCGGAAGAATTTGACGGCAAAGCTAAAATTTGCAAAGTAAACACGGATGAAGTGCAAGATCTAGCAGTGGAATTTGGCATCCGCTCGATACCTACATTGCTATTTTTCAAAAACGGCGAAGTAGTCGAGCAAATGGTCGGCGCGCAATCAAAACAAGCAATCGCGGATAAGATCAACTCACTTCTTTAATGAGCGTGAAAAAACGGGGGATATCTTTTCCCCTAACCTCCATTTTTGCATCGTTTTTCGGTGCATTTTTGGTTGCTTGCGTTTTTGCTTACAATAATTACAGATTTTCAAAATATAAATTTATCGATTTTGACTCTTTGATCTTTTATGAAAAAAGTGAAATTTTCACCCCCAAGGATGATAAATTTTTGCTTGTCGTATTTAGTTCAAACATGTCGAATTTAAAAGAAATTTTAGAAATTTCAAACCGAAATTTGCCCGTAGTTGCCATAGATATATTTCAAAAACGGCTTGCAAATGAAGAAAATTTAAGCTATATAACGTCTGATATCAATACGATTTTAAAACTCATGAATCTCTTAAACATTACGAGCTTACCAAGTAGTGTTGAAGTGATTCATCAGGATAAGAAAATTTATAAACAAGATTCAAAAATAAATAAAATTTAAGGAAAAACCATGTTAGATTTAGCGATTATCGGAGGCGGTCCTGCGGGACTAAGCGCGGGGCTTTATGCAACTCGCGGAGGGCTTAAGGAAGTTGTTATGTTTGAGCGAGGAATGATAGGCGGACAGATTACCGGAAGCTCTGAGATAGAAAACTATCCGGGGCAAAAAAACCCGGGCGAGAGCGGGCTTGATTTCATGAGCACATGGGGCGAGCAGTGCATGCACTTTGGGCTTAAACACGAAACGGCAAACGTATCTAAAATTTCAAAAAACGAAGACGCAAGCTTTAAAATTTCACTTGAAAACGGCAAAGAGATAAACGCAAAAGCCGTCATCGTAGCTACGGGCTCAACTCCAAAAAGAGCGGGCTTTAAAGGCGAAGACGAGTTTTTCGGTAGAGGCGTAAGCACGTGCGCAACCTGCGATGGATTTTTTTACAAAAATAAAGAGGTTGCAGTGCTAGGCGGCGGCGATACGGCGATTGAAGAGGCTATTTATCTATCAAATATCTGCTCTAAAGTCTATCTTATCCACAGACGCGAGGGCTTTCGCGCGGCTCCTACTACTTTAGAAAAAGCTCGCAAAAACGAAAAGATAGAATTTATAACAAGCGCTACGATAAAAGAGGCTTACGGCGATAAAGCGGGACTTAACGGTCTGATACTAAATACAAAAGACGGCGAGCGCGATCTAAAGGTGCCCGGAGTTTTTACTTTCGTGGGTTTAAACGTAAATAATGAAATTTTAAAACAAGAAAACGGCGAATTTCTATGCGAGATGACAACCGACGCACAGGTAAACGTAAATCTAAAAATGCAAACCAACGTGCCGGGACTCTTTGCCGCAGGAGACATTAGAAAAGACGCTCCAAAGCAGGTCGTAGTCGCCGCAGGAGACGGTGCGGTAGCGGCTCTATCAGCATTAAGCTATATAGAGAGCCTTCATTAAAATTTAAATTTGACCGATTTGCTCGGTCAAATTTTATTCACAAATCTTAGCTCGGATTATTTATACTAATAACCTCATTACTCTCGTCAAGATAAATTCTCGCAGCCTCTTTTATATCATCATTTTTTAGCGAATTTATAGCGTTTTCTTGCCAATTTAGATCAAAAAGCTCATTGCCAAAGAGCCTATTTGAGATGATATTTTTAAGCCAAAACTCAGGTTGATCGTGTGTTTGCTTGATGCGAAGAAGAGCCGATTTTTTATAGTTTGACAGCTGCTCATCGCTTGCGCCTTCGCTTTTTAGCTTTTTAATTATCGCTTTAACACCGCTTATCACGTCATTTGCATTTTTTGGCGAGCAAGTAAATGAGATATTTGCATTTGAGCGCTCGTAAGGATCCTTGCTAAGCTTAACCGCGACTGAAAATCCGTATGTTTCGCCCTTCTCCTCTCGTATATTTTCATAAAGCGCCATTTTAAACACTGCGCCGAGCGCTTTAGCTTTTACGGCGTTTAAACGCGAAAATTTCGCTCCTTCGTTTTTTATACTTATGGAAACATCCGAACGTGGAGTGATTTGATAATTGCGCTCGAATTTATGCTCTCCTTTTATGCTTCTTACTCCGTCATCAACGAAATTTTCACCTCTATTTTTACTCGGTATAGTGGCGATATATTTCGCTATGAGCGGCTCTAGATCCTCTACTTTAAAATCGCCCACAAAAATAAAATAAAACGAGGATGCATCGGTAAATTTATCATCCACTATTTGCTTTAAATTTTTAAGCTCAAGCGCTTCTATATCGCTTTTTTCAAGCGGTCTCATACGCTCGTTGTTATCGTAAAAGAATTTGCTAAATTCGGTGCTAAATTTGTATTCAGGCAAGTTTTGTTGCTTGGTAAGCCTTTCGATAGCATTTGTCTTAACTTGCTCGAGCGTCCTTTCATCAAGGCGCGGAGAGGTAAATTCAAGATGAATCGCCTCAAGCAGCCACCTTATATCCGAGCTGTTGCTCTGCCCGTAAAATCCTTGCGAAAGCAGATCCATACGCTTATCGTATCCCACGTATTTACCGCTTAAAATTTTAGATAGCTGGTAGTTGTTAAACTCCCCTGCTCCGCTTTCGTTTGAAACCTCCACGGCAAAGCGACCCCATTTCGGTTCGCTTAAATTTGAAGTTCCACCCTTACTAACGGCTGCAAAAGAGATGTGATTTAGCTTAGTTTTAAGCGGTTTTAAGATAACCGTAGAGCCGTTTTCAAGCGCAAGAGTAAAGATACCGCTCTTTTCATCAAAACTCTTTGAGACGATCTGCTTTGGCTTGATGTTTTCATCTACCAAACTCGTCGGAAGTTTTGACGATGAAATTTGAGTATCGTAAGGCTTAATCTTGGATCTTATCTCGTCAAATTTAGCCTTTGTAAGTTTAAAGTTTTTAACGCTAAAAAGGCTGATCGTCTCGTTTTTAAGCCCTAAAATTCTTCTAAATTCCAAATTTACTTCATCAAGAGTTATCTCGTTTAAAAGCTTTATCGTTAGCTTTCTAGAATCCGCCTCGCTTTGCAAGATAGCGCCCGAATCAAGCGCTGAGAGAATTTCATTTGCCGCCTCTTCTGATTTTTTACTCTTTGATTGTTGGTAGCGAACATTTATCGAAGTTATCAAATTTGTCTTAGCGTCGTTAAAATCGCTACCGTTAAATCCAAACTCCTTAACTCCTTCAATCACGCCCAAAAGATCCAAAAGCGCGCTTTCATAGTCATTTTTGATAACATTGGTAGTAAAGCTAAACATCATCTGACTAAATTCGATCGGGGATGCAAAAAATCCCCCACGAAGCGATGAGCCTTCATCTATCATCTTTTTTTCGTAAAGCGTTGAAAAAAGGTGCGAGATAAGAGCTCTGGTTAAAATTTTACGTGCGTTTTTCTCGTTGTTTTTTATCAGGTACTCGTCAAAATAAGCTATCCTTACGCTATCCACTCCGGCTTCGCTTGAATCGTAATTATAGATATTAAAGCCTGATTTTTCAGGAATTTGCCTACTGGGCTGAACGTAAGAGTTGCGGTTTTTTACTTTGCCGAAATTTGCTTTTATCATCCGCTCTATCTTGGCTTTATCAAAGTCGCCCACGGCTACGAATTCCATAAATCTAGGCTGATAAAGTCTCTCGTAAAACGCTCTTATCTCGCCTACGCTTACGTTTCTTATCACATCCATATCGCCGATAGGTTCTTTATTTTCATAAGCGCTGCCTAGATACCAATGTTTTGCCTGCTCTTTATAAAGCCTATAAGAAGGGGTGTTTCTTGAGCGCTCCTCTTCGATGATAACGCCCCTTTCTTTTTCAAGCTCTTCGGCTTCAAAACTTATGCCGTCCATCCAGTTTGAAAAAACCTTAAAAACGTCGTTTAAATTTTGCTCATTGACGCTTATTTTTAGATTGTATCCCGTTGCATCATAGCTTGTATATGCGTTAAGATCGGCTCCAAAAACTACTCCAAGGCTCTCAAGCTTTTTGATAAGATCATTTTTCTTAAAATCCCTGCTTCCGTTAAACGCCATATGCTCCACAAAGTGCGCCAAGCCTCTTTCGCTAGCATTTTCATCGATAGAGCCTACTCTAATCGTAAGATAAAAATGTGCAGTATCTTTTGGTAACCTATTTTCTTTTATGTAGTATTTAAGTCCGTTTTCAAGCTCTCCTCTTGTGATATTTGCATCCCAAGAAAGCCCAAAAGCGCTCATCGCGATAAATAAAAACAGTAAAATTCGCTTCATATCTCTCCTTTTTGATTTTGCAAATTGAGATTATATAAAAATT
>JAUNLC010000074.1 GCA_030532465.1 Campylobacter sp.
TAAATTTCGCCCTGCCCTATCACGATGCCTTTTAGCTTAAAACGATACTCGTTTGGCGGAAGTTGAAGGTTATCTCTGATACGAATTTTTGGCATCAAAAATCCAAGCTGAGTTGCGATATTGCGACGCATGGCACGAATCCGTTCTATAAGGTCGTTATCTGCGAGCTTTAACAGCCCATATCCCAAATCAAGCTCCAAAATTTCAAGTTTTAATATATCGTTTATCTTTATTTCCTCTTCGCGAGCTATCTCTTCATCGCTCTTTTTTGGGATTTTTTGAGCGGCAGCTTTTTGCTCGCTCTCTTGCCGGGTCTCGGATTTTTTAAGCGGAAGTATCGAAAGCTTACCCTCCTGAGTCTGCTTCATGATGTAGCCAATGCCTAAAAACAAAAGCCCCATAAACCCCAAAGAAAACGTCGGAAGTCCCGGAACTAAGGCAAACATAAAGAGTATAAAACCCACTATCAAAAGAGTCTTATACTCGCTTAAAAGCTGAGTAAGAACCCCTTCTGCGAAATTTTCCTCGTCTTTACTGGCTCTGGTTATGATGATGGCGGTTGCCGTTGATGTGATGAGTCCAGGGATCTGGCTTACAAGCCCGTCTCCTATGGTTAAGATAGTATAGGTTTGAGCCGCACTTGCCATATCCATGCCGTGCTGAAAAGCGCCTATCAAAAAGCCGCCGATAATATTTATAAGAGTTATGATGATGCCTGCTACGGCGTCACCTTTGATAAATTTTGACGAACCGTCCATAGCTCCGTAGAAATTTGCCTCGGCGATTATCGCTTCGCGGCGCTCTCTTGCGGTCTTTTCATCGATCAATCCGGCATTAAGATCGGCGTCTATCGCCATTTGTTTTCCCGGCATCGCATCAAGCGTAAAGCGGGCTTGCACTTCCGAAACACGGGTTGAGCCCTTGGTTACGACCATGAAATTTATGAGCACCAAAATAGTAAAAACTATGATGCCTATAACATAGTTTCCGCCCACCACAAACTGTCCAAAGCTTGAGATGATCTCGCTAACCGCATCAGGCCCGTTATGCCCTTGGCTTAAAATCATCCTTGTAGTTGCGATATTTAACGATAGCCGAAATAGCGTAACTATAAGGATTAAAGTCGGAAAAGTGCTAAGGTCGGTCGGCTTTGGAATATAAACGGAGATCAAAATTATCAAAACCGAAATAGAAAGCGAAAGCGCAAGGAAAAAATCAAGCACCGCACTAGGAAGCGGAACTATGATGATGGCTAAAATCGCCATGATCACGCCGACTATAGCTAGTCCTCTTAGCCTTAAAATAGGCTCAAGAAAAGGTGCAACCAGTGTTAGGATATTACGCTTTTTTTTAGCCAATACTACTTCTTAATAATATTTGATAACTTGATCGTATCTAAAAAATCGTCGATTTGAACTTGAAGCGTGTTAAAAGTGGACCAAATTTGACACATCGCCCCTTTGTTGCTTGGGCAATCCTCAAAAGAGGACGAACACTCAAACACCGCTGTTTTACGCTTTTCTGCGCTTTCAAATATGCGCTTAATGCTTATATTTTC
This sequence comes from Campylobacter sp., assembly GCA_030532465.1. Taxonomy (GTDB): domain Bacteria; phylum Campylobacterota; class Campylobacteria; order Campylobacterales; family Campylobacteraceae; genus Campylobacter_A. The sequence goes on from JAUNLC010000074.1 coordinate 1,559, forward strand.
AGGAGCGTCGGCTAGCAAAAAGCCTCCGTTTGCACCTTTAAAAGATATCAAAATTTTCTCTCTTGCAAGACCTTGTAAAATTTTTGCCAAAAAACTCTTTGAAATTCCAAGCTCGTTTGACATAGTATCAACATCGACGGGGGAATCTTTTTGAGAGATATAAATTAACGAGAGTAAAGCATATTCGCTGGCTTTTGTAAAAAGCACAAATTCTCCTTTTTTAGTCGTATTTTATAAAAATTTATCTGCAAATTTGATTAAAGTAGTAATTTTTGAGATATTTTAGCAAATTTTTAAATTTTATGATATAATCGGCTTTTTTAATTTCACCAATCAGGAGGTCATCATGGCTTTGGATTCGGCTAAAAAAGCAGAAATAGTTGCGAAATTCGCTAGAAAAGAGAACGACACAGGCTCTCCGGAAGTTCAAATAGCGCTTTTAACGGCAAGAATTTCCGAACTTACAGAGCACTTAAAACTGTTTAAGAAGGACTTTTCTTCAAGACTAGGTCTTTTAAAGCTTGTAGGTCGCAGAAAACGTCTTTTAAAATATCTTAAAAATAAAGATTATCAGACATATTCAAAACTTATAGCTGAGCTTAATTTAAGAGATAAATAATCAAAGGCCCTTTAAAAGGGTCTTTGCTCAACAAATTTTCTATCATTTTTTATTTAAACAAATTTATACTAAAATTTACATCAAAAATACATTCTTAGGATGTAAGATGATAATCATAAATTCAACTCTGCCAACGACAAACATTAAAATAGCAAAAAGCCTACCAAGGCTAATACAAGGATACATATACCACCATCTGCCTAATTGCGAACATGAAGGATATAAACACAAAAGCGGAAAAATTTTTAAAAAAATGAATTTTGATTTTTATCTAAAAAATAGCTCTTTGCGCG
>JAUNLC010000075.1 GCA_030532465.1 Campylobacter sp.
TCAAAACCTCTTCCTCTTTACATCCTCTACTATACTCTTAGCCATGTTATCAACTTCGTTTGTAACTTCGTTGGTCTTATTGGCTACTATTACGTTTTGTCTAGTTAGATTATCTATATTGGCAACGGATTGATTTATCATATTTATTCCGTCTGCTTGTTCTTTTATAGATTCACTCATTTCGTTTATGCTTTGAGCTAATACATTTGTATTAGCTTCTATCTCGCCTAAGCTCTTTTGTGTTCTTTCGGCTAGTTTTCTTACTTCATCGGCAACTACTGCAAAGCCACGTCCGTGTTCTCCTGCTCTAGCTGCTTCTATAGCTGCGTTTAATGCTAATAAATTTGTTTGATCGGCTATATCTCTTATTATTACTATTATGTTTTTTATCTCTTCGCTTTGTCTTATAACATCTTGAGTTTTTTGAGATATGGCCGACATTGATGAGCTCATCTGTTCTACCGCTGCTGCACTTTCTTGAAGTGAGTTTGCTTGTTCGTTAGCTCCATGGGTTAGTTGGTCCATATATTCAGATAGCGCTTGGGCTTTTAGCTGTAAATTTTCAGCCTGAGCGAGATTAGAGCGAAGCATGTTTGCAATCTCCACGCCCAAGCTGTTTACTCCAACCGCTATCAAGCCCTCATCGTCAAGTCTTGACGTAAAGTCGGATGCTTTATATTTTTCAAGAAGTTTAAGCACCTCTTTTCCGTCTTTAGAAATAGAGCTTCTTAATCCCTCTTGCAACTGCATAAATGCATCTTTTAGTTGATTTAAAGCGGGGTTTATGGTATTTGCCTCAAGAGTGGCGGTGAAATTTCCGGATTTAATATCGCCTACAAGCGTGTTGGCTTTTGATATAAAGTTATTTTGCTCGTAAAGACTTTGTCTGGTCTTTTCTATATTATCATTAATGGTTTTTGCCATCACTCCAAATTCGTCTTTGGTTGAGACTTTAATGACGCAAGCATCTTTTATCTCGTAATTTAAGAATTTAAAGAAAGAATTTAATCCTTCGGATATTAATTTTAGCGGGCTTAAAAATTTAGATACGGCAAAAACCAAAATTCCGACGATTACAAAGATAAACACCGCTGAAAGTATGGTTTGGTTTTTTAAAACGGCGTTTAGAGTATCGTCATAGTCGCTAAGTTCGTTTGAAGAACACACCAGCCAGTTTGCAATATCATATTTTTGGCAAGCGCCTACCTTTTTTATCCCGTCATATGTGAATTGAAACGCCTTTTGCCCATATTTCTTAAACCCGTTATCCAAAATTTCTACTGCGTTTTTGGCAGGCTCGGAATCAGACATTATTAGTTTTTGATTTGTGTGGTATATCAGTTTTTTACTATCCAAATCAATTAGACTCAAAACGCCGGTTTTGCTATCTTTCATCTTTACTAAGGTATCTCCGAGTATGGAAAGATCGACATCGGAGCCGACTACTCCCATTACTTTGCCGTTTACGACAACTTGCTTAACGAAACTGGATACTATTTTATTGGTTCCCGTGTCCAAATAAGGCTCTGCCGCAAATACCCTATCAGCCTTAGCGTCCTTATACCAACTACGAGTTCTTGAGTCGTAATTATCTCTTTCAACGCTTAAAATTTCATATTTAGGCTCTCTTGAACCTTTTTCGAAAAAAGCGTTTATAAGAGAACCATCATCCTCAAAACCTATGAAAAGAGCATCAAGCTTTGCTACGGCTACAAGGTCTCCGAATTTTTCCTTTAAGGCATCTTTATTTGAGAAAAATTCAGGATTTTTTTGCAGATAATAGATCATGTTTTCAATCGCCTCTATCCTTGAGCTTGAATACTCTTCTATAAAAAGCTCGCTTGAAAGAGTGATCGCTTCTTTTGACTTCTCAGATAGTCCTATCATTGCCGAAGTTGTTTGTCTGTAACTTAAAAATGCAAATGTAAGAAAAGACGAGGTAAGTAAAACAAGTATAATTAAAGCGATTTTATTCGCAACTTTATTAAGCATAAGGCAACTCCTTTTGACCAAATTGTATTTGAATTTAATAAATCCGCGGATTTTACTATATATGGTTATAAAAAATAATTAAAAATAAATTTTAATTGTCTATTTGTTGATTTATTGTTAATTAATCAATTTTTCATAACCTCTTTTAATCTAAACAGCTTACGACAACATCAAAAAGCAAAAATTTAAGCTTAAAGGATCACAAAAGTTCCTTCAAAGTTCCTTCTTGGTTTTACTTAGTTAATTTTTAGTTGTATTTAATTATTCTGAAAGTTCGTATTTAAGGGGTTTTGAATTGGTTGC
>JAUNLC010000076.1 GCA_030532465.1 Campylobacter sp.
GATAACATGGCTAAGAGTATAGTAGAGGATGTAAAGAGGAAGAGGTTTTGAGAATAGTTTTTGGGCCGGTTAGCTCTAGGCGATTTGGTAGGTCGCTTGGGGTTGATCTAAGCCCAAATAAGAAATGTTGTAACTTTGACTGCGTTTATTGCGAGCTGACTCAAGCAAGGATAGTTAAGGAAATATCGGATCCTCCAAATGTCGGCGATGTAGTAAACGAAGTCAAGGAAGCGCTTAAGATACATAAAAATATCGACGTTATAACACTTACCGCAAACGGTGAGCCTACTTTATATCCGAAGTTAAAAGAGCTTATAAGAGAGCTAAATTTGATAAAAGCCGGCTCAAAATTGCTTATACTTTCAAACGGTACAGGTGTGCTTAATCCTAAAATTTATGACGCTCTTTTAGAGCTTGATATAGTGAAATTTAGCCTTGATAGCGCAACTCAAAAGACATTTCGTAAAGTTGATCGTGGGTCAAAAGAGCTTCAAGTGTCAAATTTGATCAGCAAAATGAGCGAATTTAGCCGAGAATTTAAAGGCGAGCTTGTGCTTGAAATTTTAGTAGTAAAGGGGCTTAATGATACAAAAGAGGAGTTTGAAGCTTTAAATTTAGCCGTTAATCGCATCATGCCTGCTAGGGTTGATGTTAGCTCCATAGATCGCCCGCCTTCCTATCCCGTAAAAGGCGTTTCAAAAGAATTTTTAAATGAACTTGCCTGTGAAATTAAAAATGTGCCTTGTGTAGTGGCCGGTGCAAGATATAGCGGTGATTTGCTTGAATTTAACAAAGAGCAACTTTTAGAGCTTCTTGCTCGCCGTCCGCAGAGTAAAAATGATGTAGAAAATAGCTTTTGCGAGGCGTCAAAAAGAAATTTAAACGAGCTTTTAGCCTTAAAAAAAGTAAAAGTTGTCAATATAGCGGGCGTAGAATTTTATAAGCTCGCTTGAATTTATTTTTCTTTCTCCGTTTTGTGTGCAAATATTGATGAAAAGCCTTGAATTTAAGCTAAATTTTATTGACAAAATCCATAATTTTCTCTATAATGCCACTTTCTTTAACAACTTATTCCGGATTAGCTCAGCGGTAGAGTAGTCGGCTGTTAACCGATTGGTCGCTGGTTCGAATCCAGCATCCGGAGCCATTTCCTTTCAGTTCCATTTTTTTTATTTTTCCGTTTTATTCTTTTTCTTTCCAAAAAGTTATTAAAAAGCCTTAAATACGGGCTTGGAATCAACTATTTTTCTTTGATTTTTGATCTGTTTTTCCTTAAATTTCTTATTGATTCTATCTTACTTGCAAAAATAGTGTTTCAAGCCAGCTTTAATCTATTCAATGACTTTTAAAGTTGATTATTGCTTATTTTTTTATTTATATATAGTTATTGATGTATTATCACGGCTTGCTAAAATTTTCTATCCTGAAAAATTTAAGGATTTAAATATAAATGAAAAAGTTCGCGAATTTTACTTTAAATTTTATAACTATGATTTAAGTAGCGAAGAGATAAACGCTATACTCAAAGGAAGATAAGGTAAGATTGTATGCTTTAAGACCTCATTAAAGTTATCGGTAATAAAATATTACTGTTGTAAAAAAGCTTTTTATGTTTAATTTAACTTTGCATATAGCTTTTTAAAGGACTAATATGCATCCCGCAACTCCTTTTTTTATAATCCTAATACTTCTTATCGTAACTTTCTTTATGGCTATAATAATCCCTAAAGGTATACGTAAACTAAGAGCGCTTCTTATATAGTTTTTAGTCTTTTTCGGAGATGGTTTGATAGTCTCGGCTATATTTCATGCTTACGGCTATGTATATGCTAAGATAAATATCTATGAAAAGCCTAGTATAAATGCTTATTATTTGGGAGAGAGTAAAATTATGAATGATAATATATACAATTTCCCCGTATTATATCCTACTATAACTAGACTATTCAATTTTCCCGAAAACGTAACCGATGCAAATTTTATATCTTTAATGAACGGCTATGTAGATTTTATAGACTATAAAGAAAAAAGCGAAAACAATGCCACAAACGGTAAGTATTTTAGAATTTATCTTGATAACGATGGAGCCAAAGAGTGTTATTTGTCTACCAAGATAAGCGTTAAAACATTTTTAAAAAACATCTCAAACAGCCTAATAACTCCTGATGAGCTAGAAACATTTTATAACGAACTGCATTCAAACAAAAAAGACGAGAAACAAATTATTAAGGATGTAGAGATACTAATTCAAGATAGAAATAAATCGATAACGG
>JAUNLC010000029.1:0-10428 GCA_030532465.1 Campylobacter sp.
GCCAAGAGAGATGATGTAGTTGGCTATGGCTTCGGGCATAAAACCTTGCGAAAATAGCCATTTAACGCTACTTTCGTTCTCGCGCTTACTCATCTTTTTGCCTTCCGAGTTTAAGATGATAGGAAGGTGCGCGTAGCGAATTTTATCCGTGTAATCAAGCCCCTCTCTGATAAGCTCTTGCTTAGGCGTGTTGCTAACGTGATCTTCGCCGCGAATGACGAATGTTACCCCTTCAAGCATATCATCCGTCGCGCAAGCAAAGTTGTAAGTAGGAGTTTTATCCGCTCGCATGATTACAAAACTATCGACGTTTTCGGGCTCAAAGCTTATTTCGCCTTTTATGGCGTCTGTAAATTTCATCGTGTTGTTTGGCTTTTTCATGCGGATTACAAACGGCTTTTCACACGCCAAAACCTCTTCATCGCTCATCTTTTCGCAGGTTCCGTCATAACGATACGCAACGCCTTTTACTTTAGCCTCCTTTTTTTTAGCCTCAAGCTCGCTTTCGGTGCAAAAGCAGGCGAATGCGCGCTTATCTATCATTAGTTTTGAGGCAAGCTGACGGTGAAATTTTAAATTTTCGCTTTGATAGTAGAGTTGATCCCATTTGATGCCAAACCGAGTTAAAATTTCTAAAATTTCTTTATCTTTTCCGGGGATATTTCTCTCTTTGTCGGTATCTTCTATACGCACTATAAAGCCGCTTTTATCTTGTAAAGAACAGAGGTAGTTTAAGAGGGCTACGCGTAAATTTCCAAGATGCATATCTCCCGTAGGAGAGGGCGCAAAACGATACATTGTCGGTTTCCTTAAGTTGGTTTGGGCTGGATTATATCATTTTGTATGTAAATAATGTGTTAAAAAAAGTGGTTTATAATAATGCAATCTTTAGTTTGACCTTTATCTATGATATGCTTAAATTTAAGATACGAGCTTAAAAATTTCAATCAAAGGAGCACAAAATGAGTTTCGTTAAGGAATTCAAAGAATTTGCGATGCGCGGTAATGTTCTTGACATGGCCGTGGGTGTTGTTATAGGCGGGGCGTTTGGTAAGATCGTCTCATCTTTAGTCGGCGATGTTATCATGCCTATAGTCGGTGTTTTAACCGGAGGCGTAAATTTTACCGATCTTAAAATAGTGTTAAAAGAGGCCGCAGGAGAAGTTCCCGCAGTAACTATTAACTACGGTTCGTTTATCCAAGTTACCGTAGATTTCATAATAATCGCATTTTGTATCTTTTGTGTCATTAAGGCTATAAATTCACTTAAAAAACCAAAAGAGGAGCCGGCTCCTGCAACTCCGCCTGCACCGAGCGAAGATATAGTTTTACTAACCGAAATTAGAGATCTTCTTAAAAAATAGGTTGAATTTTCATGAGGGAGCAAGGCTTCTTCATGAATTTATCTATATATCAAAGAAAAAATATGCTTAAACAAATTCCCTTTTTTAGCGAACTTAGCGATGAAGAGCTTAAAAGGCTTGAGGATATCAGCATAGTTAAAAAATACAAAAAAGGCGAGTTTTTATTTATGGAGGGCGAAGAGTCTAGATGGCTTCATCTCATGATAAAAGGCTCGTTAAAACTATATAAGGTCGGAGCTAAAGGTAAGGAGATCTTTCTTCATCAGCTAAACGGCATGACCTTCGTAGCCGAACTTGCGAATTTTGAAAATATCAAATTTCCGGCTACGGCTTTATTTGTAGGTTCGGCAGAGGTTTTAAAGATAGATTACGATAAGTTTTACAAAGATTTTTTATCTAATCCTAAAATTTCAGTTAGTATCATAAAGTCTCTATCTCAAAAGCTAAAAATAGCCAGCGAGGTTTTGCATCAAGAGCTTGTTTTAAGCTCGGAAGCGAAGGTTGCAAAATTTTTGGTTAATCACTCGGATCTTTTTGACACTCTAAAACATGTAAAAATTGCTTCAATCTTAAATATAACTCCGGAAACTTTATCCAGAACACTTGCGAAATTTAGGGCTCAAGAGCTCATCGATCTAGATCAAAACAACAAAATTATCACTATTTCACAGACAAAGCTTAAAGAATTTTTTGATAACTGATACTTAATTTCAACTTAAGATTAATTGATTTACGTCAAGAAATTTTTACTCCCGCTTAGATATAATGATTTACATATTTTATTATAATATTAAAATCAAATAAAATATTACAAGAAGGATCTGCATGAAAAGAAAGTTTTTTGTTTGGTCGGTTGTGCTTGGTATATTTATAGGGCTTATATCATCGATCGGAATTGCTGATGTGATCCATTATACGGGAAGTGATAAATTTTGCACGATGTGTCATACTATGGAGCCTATGGTAACGGCGTATCACAACGATGTCCACGGCGGTAACAATAAGCTTGGCGTAAAAGCGCAGTGTTCAACCTGTCACCTCTCTCATGAGAATACCTTAATGTATCTATGGACAAAGACGAAGGTATCTTTAAACGATGGCTATAAGACCGTATTTACGGATGTAAGCAAGATTGATTGGCATGCAAAACGAAAAAACGCTCATAAATTTACTTATGATAGCGGCTGTATGACCTGTCACTCGAATTTGCAGGAGATGAATAATCAAGTAGATAAGGCTTGGCTTGCCCATAGAGACTATTTTGCAGGGCATATTGATAAGACCTGTGTTCAGTGTCATAATAACGTAGGGCATAAAAATATGGGTATCGAGATTACTAAACACTGGGATAAGATAAATGCAAACAATAAATAAAACCTATAAAGGAGGAATGATGTTGAAAAAAGTAGTTGTATTACTAGCCTGTCTTTTTTCGTTCGCATTTGCAGAGAGTATTTCGGATGCAAATCTTGTGAAAAACTTAAAAGTTGATCGCAATTTGACTCCGCTTGCCAAAAGTTGTGTCGAGTGTCACGCAAAAGAGACGCCGGGCATCGTAGCGGATTGGAAAAATAGCCGTCACGCGCATGTCGGAGTAAGTTGTACGGATTGTCACTCGCATCCTGCGGATAGCCCTATGGCAAGTAAGCAGGTGCATCCAAAAGATAGTAACAATCACGTATCTGTTTTGGTAAGCCCAAAAACCTGTGAAAAGTGTCACGCTAACGAGGTTAAGCAGTTTAACGAGAGCGGTCACGCAAGAGGAGGCATACAGGTATATGCTAAAAAGGGCATGCTTGATCTGATGTATCACTTCGAGGGTAGAGGTCATCCAGATCTGCAAATTTCTCCAGATTCAACGGGTTGTATGCAGTGCCACGGCTCTATCATTAAGATGGACGGTGATAATCGCCCTACAAAAGAGACTTGGCCAAACTACGGTATAGGTAACCTATATCCTGACGGCGGAATCGGTGGATGTAAATCATGCCACAGCGGACACAAATTTGCTATAAGCGAAGCTAGAAAACCGGCGGCTTGCGCATCTTGCCACCTTGGACCTGACCATCCGGATATTGAAATTTACAACAACTCTATGCATGGACATATCTTTAACTCGGAAGGTCATACATGGAATTTCGATAGCGCTCCGGATACTTGGGCGGTTCCTGATTATAGAGCTCCGACTTGCGCAACTTGCCATATGAGCGGAGTAGGTGAGCTAGAAACTACACACAACGTTTCAAGACGTCTAAAATGGAACCTTTGGGCGCCGCACAGCAACTTAAGAACAGGCGGTAACGATACTGCGGTAAGCGAGTATGAAAAAACAGGCAAACTAAACGTAGGCACACCTCTAGCAGGTCACGTTGACGGTCCAGATGCGGCTAGAAAAGAGATGATGATGGTTTGTAAAGAGTGCCATAGTCCTCTTCATAGCGAAAACTTCTTTGCGATGGCGGATAAGCACGTAATGCTTTATAATGACTATCATAAAGACGCAAAAGCGATGTTGGATGATCTGAAGGCTAAAAAGCTTCTTAAAGAGGATCCTTGGGCGGATGAATTCCAAAGAATTTACTATCACTTATGGCATCACGAGGGTCGCCGTATGAGACAGGGTGCGATGATGAACGGACCTGACTATGCTCACTGGCATGGAGTATTTGAGCTTAAAGACGATATCAGAAAACTTCAAGATATCTATGACAAGAGACTAAAAAGCGGAACGATAGAATAATCGTTTTAACTTAAACGGGCGGAAGTTTTCTCGCCCGTTTTTTACTTCTTAGAAACTATTTATAACGGTTATTTTTTGTTTTTCATAGCTTTGGTGATCTCAAACAAAAGCTCATCGTTTTTCTCTATAACGCAATCTTGAACAAAATACCACCAAAAGTATCCGCCTACAAAATTTTCGTTAAATTTTGGCATGTTGTAGTATTTGCTAGCTATAGCGGCTTTGCTTGATTTGTTTGCGTTTTTGCTTACGTTTCCGCATTCGCCGATACCTAGCTTGGAGTTTGGAAATGCCGCTTTTAACTCATCAAAAATATTTTTCCAATCAGGCAAAAAACCATCATTATCATCTTCGTAGTAGCTTACTAAAACGTAGTCTATATTTTGTTTTATCTTTTTGCCGATATATCTTTTTACCCATTCGAGCATCTCTATTTTTTGAAAATTCGGCGGAGTATAATAAAGCGTTAATGCGCTTAAACCGTTTTTACTTGAGATAAACTCATAAGCCGCATTCATCTTATCAACTATCAAATCTACATCATCTCCAAGCCAATCCTTGCCGTTTATCTCATTTGCGATCTCCCAAATTTCAACATAAGGCGCTAAAAATTTATAAGAGTCCTCAAACCGCTTTTTATAACTCTTAATATCTTTATATAGTTTCATTTCATACGAATCAACAGGTGTTGCCATGATATAAGCGACTTTATCTATCTTTTGAAAAATTTCAATGTAGTCTGATGGATGAGTGTCTTTTGACATGACTATACGCACTACAGGCTTTTTTGGCATACTTTTTAAAGCGTCTATGATATCAGGGAGCTTTACGGTTTCATACCAGCTATCATCTATCGTAACTCCATATAAAAAAGTATCTTTAAATTCTTGTTTTGGATTGTTTTTTGGCTGTTTATTTATATTTTCAAGCCCGACTGCTTGAATAAAACTTAAAACCAAAGATAATAAGACTGCATTTATAAAGTGAAATTTTTGCAAAATTTGCGTCCTTCGTATATTTTTTTGATTATATCACTTGATTTGATTATGTTTGATAAATCAAATTTTGCGAAATTTGTTTGTTTTGTGCGATATTTCGATGTTTCGTAGCAGATGTTTAATAATTTTTGCTAAATTTATAATATGTTTTATATAGTTTCTTCACTAATTATCATTTTAATGAATTTTGTCGGCTACAAAGGACTGTTTGCTAAAACCGAAGGGCGAAGTCTGCATAAATTTTTACTCGCGGTCTTTTTTGCTACTCTTGCTATGGGTGGCGTGCTGCTTGCATTTTCGCTTAGGTTTAACTTCTTAAGTGCTCAGTTTAGGCTTGCGTTTTCGCTCATGCTTGCGCTTAGCTTTATACTATTTTCATTTGTGCTTGTTTCAAATTTGATAGTAGCTTTGATTAGACCCGTTACCAAGCGAGTTTTTAGCAAAAACAGGCGTAAATTTTTAAGATTTTATTTTGACGTTACTATCCTAATCCTTGCCTTTAGCTACTTTTTCAAAGGGATGTATAACGCCTCGCATGTGCCGCAGGTTAAACCTCAAAAAATAAAGCTAAAAGGACTTAAAGAGCCTCTTAAGATAGCGATGATAACGGATGTGCATTTGGGCGATTTTTTAGGCGTGCCTTTTGCTAAAGCTTTGGTTGAACGAATAAATTCTTTAAATGTCGATGCGGTCGTGATAGTAGGCGATATAGCCGATCTTTCTCCAAAAAAGCTTGGCGAGTATATAGCTCCGTTTGGCAAATTTAAGTCGCGTTACGGGACATTTTATGTGCCGGGAAATCACGAGTATTATCACGGCATTAAAGGAACTCTTGATGAGATTGCAAAGATCGGTATTAAAATTTTAGGTAACGAAAGCGTGCAAATAGGCGGTATAAATTTAGCAGGAGTTTATGATCTAATCGGCTATAGATATAAATTTTACGAGCCTGATTTAGAAGCTGCGCTTAAAAATACGGATAAAAATTTACCGACTGTTTTGCTGGCTCATCAGCCAAAATTTATAAGATACATGCATAAAGATGTCGATCTGGTGCTTTGCGGGCATACTCACGGCGGACAAATTTTCCCATTTTCGCTTCTTGTGAAGCTTGACCAAAAGTATTTAGCGGGACTTTATCAAGTAAATGATAAAATGCAGGTATATGTAAGCAGAGGTGCGGGATTTTGGGGGCCTCCGGTAAGAGTTCTTGCGCCTAGCGAAATTTCGTTGTTGGAGCTTAAAGGAGAGTAGATGAGAAAGAGAATTTCTCAAATTTTCGGCAAGATTGCAGGGATAAAATTCCCAAAATCAATACAAAATTTTATAAATTCAAACTATGTTAAGCACTTTAAAATAGATATGAGCGAATTTAAAACTCCCAGCGAGTATGAGAGCTTAACGGCGCTTTTTACCAGAGAGCTTTTGGTGCCTAGAAAATTTGATGAGGCAAAAGAGGTGCTTATAAGCCCAAGCGACGGAGTTTGTTTGCAGTGCGCTAAGAGCAGCTCTCAAAAAGCTTTTAGTATCAAAGGACGCGAATACTCTATATCTGAGCTGCTTGGCTCAACTCTTGAAGAGAGATTTAAAGCAAGCGAGTTTGAGTATATCAATATCTACCTCTCTCCGCGTGATTATCACCGCTATCACTCGCCAAGCGATCTGCAAATTTTAGCTGCCGCCTATATCCCGGGCGACCTATACAGCGTAAGCGTAAAAGCGCTAAAAGAGGTTGAAAATTTATATCCAAAAAATGAGCGAGTCGTATTAAAGTGTAAGATGGCTAACGAAAAGCTGCTCTGGCTTGTCTTTGTAGGTGCGTTAAACGTCGGTAAAATGAGGTTTTTGTTTGATGCAAGGATACAGACAAATGCGATGGCGGAGTTTATCCAAACTTACGAATATGAAAATTTGGCGGTAAAAAAAGGTGAAGAGCTTGGGTGCTTTGAGCTTGGATCAACTATCGTGATGGTAGCCGAAGAAGGCGGCATCGAGCACAATCTTTTTGAAGGAAAGACGCTAAAATTTGGCGAATCAATAGGGTTAATCAAATAAGGAGACGGCGATGGGAACGCAGCTTGTAGAAAATTCGGAGCTTCAAGAGACGCTTGAGCTTAAAGAGCACATAGAAAATAATACCGTTGTTGAAATTTGGGAGAATTCCAAGGATTTTGAACGACTTGCAAACACTACCGTAAAGACCATGCGCTACGTAAACGAAGAGCAGGTTAGGGAGTTTACGCAGGGTCTAAATAAGATGAATGAAAAGATCCTAAGCCTTACGTTTGAGGGGGTCAAAAAGCACTACGAAAAACAATCGCAGGGTTTAAACAAAAAGCACAAAATCAACCTTGCCTGTGCCTTTGCCGTAGGAGTTGTCGTAGGTGCGATTTTGGTTAAGTTGTTGTTTGTCTAGCCGTTTGTGTTTAGAGCCAAATTTATTTAGATTTGGCTCATGAGTTAAATTTTAATCTTTCTTGTCGCGTGCTTTACTATCCAAAGGGTGTTTTTATTGCCCGATTTTTCCCATTTTTCAAGAAGCTCTTTGGCTGCGTTAAAATTTACCTTTAGATAATCGCTTATGTGATTTGCGACCGATCTTTGCACGAATTTCACGCTATCTTCTTTTAAAAGTTCTAAAATTTCAAATACCGGCTTTGGATCATCTATGAAAATTTCAAGTTTGCTAGCCCACGGAAGCTTAGGTCGCAGGCCTTCTGAAGCAAGGCGTCTTAGGTGAAAACTGTCTGATTTCGCCCAGCCTTGCATCACTTCTAGCATCTTTTGCGGATACTTTCTGATAAACGCTCGCACGACGTATTCTCCGGTATTTCTTTTGGTTATCTCCGCTATTGCTTTGGTTGAAATTTCAAACTCATCAAGCCCGTAAAGCTCGACAAATTTTCCTATCGGCAAAACCCAATAGTAGTGCTTAAACATCCCTGTTTCGTTTGGATTTTCCTCGCCTAAGACGGAGGTTAAAATTTCTATCTGATCTTTGTAGTCTAAATTTAACGCCGAGTTAAGCTCTCTTGCGTGAAGCTCTATCCTGCCGGAATATGCTAGTTCATCAACCTTGCTTGCTATATTTTTTATATATTTTTGCTCGTCAAATTTTGCATAAACGGCTTTGATCTTGCTTGATAAAAGTTCTGCTAAATTAACGCCAAAATGTTGCGCTAAGCTATAATCACTCATTAAATTTCCTTTGCGAATTGGATTAAATACAAATCCGTCAGAACAGATAAATGACGGATTTGTTTTGCGTTATCTGCAAGTTATATTTGGAAATTCGGACGAAATTTTACTCAGTTTTTTATCTATGAAATTTTTTATAGTTTTTTCGTCTGTATCACTCTTAAATTTAACAGCGTAGTGTGTCATAGCAAGTCCGCAAGAAAGCTTTTTGGTTTGAATTAGATTTATCTCGTAGTTGTCAAATTTTTTATCGCCTTTTATCGGAAAATATATGGTGTAGCCGTTATACTCGCTATCTGAGATAAATTTAAGCTCAAATTTAGTATCGCCGAATTTTCCGCTTTTTAAACTATTCTCAAAAGCTTGCTTGTGCGATTTTATATCGGCTTTACTACTAAAAGTTACCGTAACTAGTTTGCTCCAGTTAAAACCTTGCTCATTTTCAAGATAAAATTCCGCACTCGTTAAATTTTGTCCTTTAAGTGTAAAATTTGACCCGTCTAGCTCAATGCTTTTAGGCAAATTTATACGCTCAAGCTCGCTTGTAGGAAGCTTAAGTGTGTATGAGGTAGATTCTCTACAGCCCGTTAAAAGTAGTGAAAAAGCCACGCAAGTTATCGCTAAACATTTTTTTATATTCATAAAACCTCTTTTTTGAAATATTGTAGTTTGATTAAGCCCTAAACGTTAAACCTAAAATGCATCACATCGCCGTCTTGGACTATATACTCCTTGCCTTCAAGACGCATTTTACCCGCTTCTTTTGCGCCCGTTTCTCCGCCGCAAGCTATGTAGTCATCATAGCTTATAACTTCTGCGCGTATAAATCCTCTCTCAAAGTCGTTGTGTATCACGCTTGCTGCCTTTGGAGCCTTCCAGCCCTTTGTGATCGTCCATGCGCGCACTTCAACCACTCCAGCGGTAAAGTAGCTTATCAAATTTAGCTTGGCAAATGCCTTCCTTATAATCTTTTCAAGACCGCTTTCACTAGCCCCAAGCGAACTTAAAAACTCATGGGCCTCCTCGTCGCTTAGCCCAACCAACTCCTCTTCTATCTTGGCGCATAGCTTTATCACTTCATGGTCTGAACGAGCCGCAAATTCGCGAAGTTTTTTTACATACTCGTTATCCTCGCCGATACCGTCTTCGTCGACATTTGCGCCGTATATAACCTCTTTTGCGCTAAGTAGTCTTAACTCTTTGTTTAGGCTTATATACGCCTCATCTTCGCGCCCTTCAAAGCTGCTTGCGCTTTTGCCCTCGTTTAGATGAGCTAAGAGCCTATTTGCCGTATCAAGCGCTTCTTTTGCGCCTTTTTGATTTGCTTTTGCCTCTTTATTTAGGCGTTCGATCTTTTTGTTTAGCTGCTCGATATCGGCTAAAATAAGCTCCGTTTCGATGATCTCGACATCTCGCACGGGATCGACCCCACCTTCTACGTGAGTGATGTTTTCATCCTCAAAGCAGCGCACGATGTGAAGGATAACCTCGGTCTCACGGATGTTTGAGAGAAATTTATTACCAAGTCCTTCGCCTGCGCTTGCACCTTTTACAAGACCTGCGATATCGACAAAATCGATAGTAGAATATTGAATTTTATTAGGATTTACGATTTTGGCTAGCTCGTTTAATCTCTTATCAGGCACCGGCACGACTGCTTTGTTTGGCTCGATCGTGCAAAAAGGATAGTTTGCGCTTTCTGCATTTTGCGCCTTTGTAAGGGCGTTGAAAGTCGTTGATTTGCCGACGTTTGGAAGCCCTACTATACCAACTCCAAGACCCATCACAGCTCCCTTGCAAGCGCGTTAAGATAGTATAGATTCATCCTTACGCCGGCTCCCGTTGCGCCTGATTGGTTATATCCCCAAGCCTTTTCGGTGTAAGCGGGTCCTGCGATATCTTGATGTATCCACTTGTCCTTAAATTCTTCTTTGATAAATTTATCTAGGAAAATTCCCGCCGTTATAGCTCCGCCGTATCTGCTTGAAGCTATGTTGCTAACATCGGCTATCTGGCTTTTTACAAGCTCTTTTAAGTAGCGGTTAAACTCCAAAACGGATGCAAACTCACCGCTTTTTGCACTTTTTGCTTTAAGCTCGCTTTTTAACTCTTCGTTATTTCCCATTAG
>JAUNLC010000029.1:10528-16530 GCA_030532465.1 Campylobacter sp.
GGATGAACGGAGGCGCGATTTACCGCCAAAAAGGCATTCATATTCTCTTTTTTTAGGAATTTTTCATCGTGAATTTTGCAAGTTACGTTTTTTAAATTTTTAGCCAAATTTTGAGCGTCCTCGGCCATCTTTAGCGGGGTGTAAATTTCGGGAATTTCATTTACGATATCCTTTGTGAAATTTGCCGCTCCCGCCATTATCTCACCGTGTTTTATACCAAGCTCGGCCTTTGTCATATCTACATCTTTGCCTCCAAACTCTTCGGTGCTAAAGATAATTTCGCTTAAGACGCAGCTCTCTTTTTTCTCTTTATATCTATTAAATTCATAGCTTCCAAGCATAAAGCCCTCAACCAAGCTTTGAAAGCTCATCTTAACGCAGTCGCTTAAGTATGAGCCAAGCTTAATTTTTTTAACGTTAAGTCTTTTAACGGCGTTATAAGCCTTAGCCGCAGCCAGCCTTAACTCCTCATACTCAAGCTTTGAAACGGCGATATAAATTCTTTTGTTTTCTACCAAAAGCAGAGTGTCATCGCCTTTGTAGTTTGTAAATTTAAAGCTTTGCGAATCTTTTATAAATTTGTGCTTTAAATTTTTATCTACGACAAAAATAAGCTCTAAATCGGCCTTTATCGCATCTATTTTTTTATTTACTATACTAAATTTCATGTTTTCTATTTTTCCTTTCGTTTAATATCTTGTCTTCTATCTTTTTAAACATATATAAAAAGCCTGCAAGTATACCAAGTATGATAGGGATAGCTATATACCAATACTCTTT
Organism: Campylobacter sp.; assembly: GCA_030532465.1. GTDB lineage: Bacteria > Campylobacterota > Campylobacteria > Campylobacterales > Campylobacteraceae > Campylobacter_A. The sequence goes on from JAUNLC010000029.1 coordinate 11,309, forward strand.
GGCGTGCTTTATGATAACTAAAATTTCCTCTCCCAGATACCATGCGGGTATGATCGTGATAGCCGCCCAGCACCAAGCGCTGATAAGGTTTATAAATGCGTATTTTTTTGCGCTGTATCTTGTTATGCCTATACTCATAGGTATAACGACGCGAAATCCGTACATGTAGCGTTGGATAAATATAATCGGCCAGCCGTATTTTTTTAGCAAAATATGGGCTATGGCAAATTTGCGCCGCTGTTTGACTAGCTTTTTGGCTATGTATTTTTTGTTATATCTGCCTAGATAAAAATAGACCTGATCTCCCGCAAAGCCGCCAAGCCCCGCGATAAATATAGCTAAAGGCAGATTCATATGTCCCGAATGAGCTAAAATTCCGCCCATTATAAGAGCCATCTCCCCTTCCATCATACACCATAAAAAAAGTATGATATAACCGTATTTTGAAAGAAGCTCTATTAAGAATTCTTCCATATCATACCTCTAAAATGCTGTAAATTTTTGTAAGCGATTTTAGAATTTCACTTCCTTTAAGCTCTTTTAGATCTATCAAAAAACATGCCTCGACGCACTTGGCGTTTGTTTGGTTGATAAGCTCTACCGAAGCCTTTGCGGTGCCTCCCGTAGCTATTAGATCGTCTATCAAAAGGACTCTTGCCTCTTTTTTATCTTTAAAAGCGTCGATATGGATTTCTATCTCGTCCACTCCGTATTCAAGAGAGTATTTTTGAGAGATTGTTATATAAGGAAGCTTTTTAGGCTTTCTAATAGGCACAAAAGGAAGCCTAAGTCTAGCCGCAAGAGCTGCGCCGAATATAAATCCTCTAGATTCTATGCCCGCTATAAAATCAATATGCATATCGCTATATCTGGCAACTAGATGATCCATTAAGAAGTTAAACGCTTTTTCATCGTTTAAAAGCGTAGTGATATCTCTAAAAACTATTCCGGGCTTTGGAAAATCCTTAACGCAGCGGATTGAATTTAATAAAAATTCCCTATCTTTTTTACTTAACTCTTTCATTTTTATCCTTGAAATTTTATAGTAATGCTTCGATTTTACCCTCTAGCTCACGAATTCTTTGCCTTAGCTTATCGTTTTCTAGGCGGTATTGAGAGTTTCTGGTGCGAAGAGCGTTTGCGTCGTTTTTAACCTTGTTTAGCTCATCTGTTAGGATGTCTATATTGCCAAGGCTTCGTTGAAGTTGCACTTGAAGTTTTCTTATAACTACTTCGGTATCTTGGAGATTTCCTTTCATGAAGTCTTTTGTGGAGCGCTCTTTTTTAAGTAAGGTTTTAAAGTAAAAGACCATTACGGCAAGATAGATGCAGATACAGATTAAAAATGTTAAAACAAGCCACTCCGATATCATTTTTTTACCTCGCAGCAGCTTAGTTTGCTAACCCTTCTTGAGTGCCTACCGCCTGCAAATTCGGTCGAGAAAAAAGTCTTAACCATACTCTTTGCGTCATCTAAATTTGTAGTTCTTGCTCCAAAGCAGATGATGTTTGCGTCGTTGTGTTCGCGCGCCATAGTTGCGGTATAATTATCGTGACATAGTGCGCAGCGCAAATTTTTATGCCTATTTGCCGCTATTGATATACCTATGCCCGTTCCGCAAATAAGTATGCCGTATTCACCCTCTTTGCCAATACTTTCTGCCATTAAATTTGCAAAATCCGGATAATCAACGCTAGTTTTTCCGTCATTTGTGCCAAGATCGACGGCGGTTAAATTTAGAGTATTTAAAAACGTTTTGATCTGCTCTTTTAGTTCAAATCCTGCATGATCGCTTGCTATAAAAATTTTCTCGATATTCATAAATTTCTCGCGGTTTAAAAATGCTTGATTATAGCAGATGTAGCATTAAAGAAAGATTTTACTTCCAAATTTAGAGCGGTTTTAGTTCTAAATTTGGAAATTTTGATAGCTTAAAGAGCTGATACAAAGGCTGAAAGTATATATCTGATCGGGTAAAAAACTTGATTTCCGATAGGCGAGATTACAATGATGACAAGCACTATCATGCCGTATCTTTGCGAGCTTGATAGTAAATTTGCCGCGCTTTGCGAATTTAGCATTCTAAGTAGATATTCAAGCGCTTTTGAGCCATCAAGCGGAGGGATAGGATAGAGGTTAAAAAGCCCAAGGATCAAATTTACGGCCATCAGCATAAAGAAAAATTGAGCCAAAAGAGCAGGCGCAAACCCGCTTTTAAGCGCTCCAAACGCTAAAGCCGCAAGGATAAAGTTGTAAGTTATGCCAGCAAGAGATACGCAAATAGCCCCCATATATCCGCCGTTTCTTATGACGGTGTAGGTATTAACGGGCACGGGCTTTGCCCAACCTATGACAAAACCTGTGCTTAGGTATAAAAGCGCAGGAACTATGATGGTGCCAAGCGGATCGACGTGTCTGATAGGATTTATGCTTAGTCTGCCAAGGCTTTTAGCGGTAGTGTCGCCAAATTTAAAGGCTACCCATCCGTGAGCTATCTCGTGTCCTACTATGGCTACGGTTAGAGCTACGATAAGAGTTATGATCTCTACTATATCTATATTTTCAAAGCCGCTCATAAATAAGCCTCTAAATTTACTCTATTTTATCGCCGTCATCATGGCGTTCGTCTCTTGCCCTTTGAGCGTATTTCGGTTCGTTTTGCACGGTATCTATAAGTCTTCCTACGCGGTTCCATCTTATTTTATAGTCGTCATCAAGCGAGAAGTAGATAAACCACGGCTTTCCGACTATGTCTTTATACGCAACGCTTCCCCAAAATCTGCTGTCGTTTGAGTGGTCGCGGTTATCTCCTACCATAAAGTACTCTTCATCGGGCACTTTAAAATAAAATGCATTAAACGCCAGATCCTTTATCTTTGCCAGATTATCTACTATAACGGGTTGCATGGCGAATTTGCCCGCATTTAGATAGTAAAGCGCTTGCTCAAATAGATTTATCTTTTCATCGTATTGAATTCCGGGAAAGTCGTAAGGCTCTTTAACGAAATTCTTGCCTGCAAAATTTACGATCTTTTCGCTTGGATAGTTTGCCTTGATAAACTCATCTCCTTCGTGCGGACGAAGAAACATCTGCTTTTCGCTAAATATAACCTCATCGCCGCCGACTGCGAAATTTCTTTTGACGTAGTGAATTTTTTCGTTGTGCGGATATCTAAAAACCACGATATCGCCGCGTTTTGGACCCTCTCCGTTTATAAGATGTCCGTTTCCTCTAAAATCGGGCAGCACCTTAATCTCAAGCCAAGGAATTCGAGGAGTCGGCACCCCGTAGCTAAATTTCTTGACAAATAGATGATCTCCAACTAAAAGCGTGTGCTTCATCGAGCCTGAAGGGATAACAAAAGCTTGCGCAACGAAAAATATTATAAGCAGGACGATTACAACGGTGCCCGTCCAGCTGTTTGAGAAGTCTAAAAATTTATTAAAAGCTTTTTTCAAAATTTATGCCTTTTTTACTCTGTTTTTAGCTGATTTTATAGTGTTTGAAAGCAGCATTGCAATTGTCATTGGACCCACTCCGCCCGGAACCGGCGTGATATAAGAGCATTTTGGAGCAACCGCGTTAAAATCCACATCGCCGACAAGTTTTCCGTCATCAAGACGGTTTATACCCACGTCTATTACGACGACGCCATCTTTAACCATATCTTCAGTTACAAAAAACGGCTTTCCTATGGCGGCTACCAAGATATCTGCGTTTTTGCAAATTTCTTTTAAATTTTTAGTTTTGCTATGAGTTACCGTAACCGTTGCACTCGCGTTTAGAAGCAAATTTGCCATAGGCTTGCCTACGATGTTGCTTCTTCCGATGACGCAGGCGTTTTTGCCGCTTACTTCGATGTTGTACTCTTTTAAAATTTCCATTATACCAAGCGGCGTGCAAGGTACAAATCCGTCCAGTCCGCTTGAGAGCTTGCCGACGTTTATCGCGTGAAAGCCGTCTACGTCTTTGTTTGGGCTTATGCTTTCTAAAATTTTATTTGTATCTATATGTTTTGGAAGCGGAAGCTGAACTAAAATCCCATCCACGCTATCGTCTAAATTTAGCAGGTCAATTAGCGCTAAAAGCTCGTTTTCCGTAGTGTTTTCGCTCAATCTATGCATGACGGATTTTATCCGGCAAGCTTGGCAGGCTTTTTCTTTTGAAGCGACGTATGTCTGGCTTGCCTTATCCTCTCCAACCAGTATCACCGCGAGTGCAGGCTCGATACCTAAATTTTTAAGCTCTATAGCTTCGTTTTTAACTCTTTCTTTTATCTTTGCGCTAAGGGCTTTTCCGTCTAGTAAAGTCATAGCCTATCCTTTATGCTGTTTTAATCACAAAGATTGTATGATAGCTAATTTTATATTAAATTTTACAAAAAAACGAAAGAGTGTATGAGAAATTTTATCCTGCTTTTTTTGCTTTTCGGCTCTATTTTTGCGAGCGATTTTATAACCAAAAACGAATACGCCAAGATGCTTTATTCAAACCCGCGCGGCATAGGATGCGATAAGTGTCACGGTAAAAAAGGCGAGGGCGCGCTGATAGCTAAATTTAAACATTTTGATAAAAAGAGCAATAAAATAGTTGATGGCGAGCTTAAAGCGCCTCGTATAAACAACCTTGACTTTTGGAAATTTAGCGAGGCTCTAAAACGCCCCAAAGACGTTATGCCAAGCTACTTTTTAACAGATGAAGAGACGCTTTTATTATACGAATACGTAAAAAATTTTAATGATAATAAGGATAAAAAATGACAAATCAAGAGGCTTTCAAAGAGGCTAAAAGTTATATCCCGGGGGGTGTAAATTCGCCTGTTCGCGCTTTTGGTAGCGTTGGCGGCGAGCCTTTCATGGTAAGTTACGGCAAGGGCGCTTATCTTGTGGATGTAGAGGGAAACCGCTATCTTGACTTCATCCAAAGCTGGGGACCACTCATATTTGGTCACTGCGATAAGGATATAGAAAATGCGGTTATCGAAACAGCCAAAAGAGGGCTGAGTTTTGGCGCGCCTTGTGAGCTTGAGACAAGGCTTGCAAAGCTTATTTGCGACGAGTTTGAAAACATAGAAAAGATCCGCTTCGTAAGCTCTGGCACCGAAGCTACAATGAGCGCGATAAGAGTTGCAAGGGGATACTCTAAAAAAGACGGACTTATAAAATTTGAAGGCTGCTACCACGGACACAGCGACGCGCTTTTGGTTAAAGCAGGAAGCGG
>JAUNLC010000029.1:16630-21341 GCA_030532465.1 Campylobacter sp.
CACGGTTCGTTTGAGTTTAATAAAATAAAAGCCGATATGGTAACTTTCGGTAAAGTTATAGGCGGTGGCATGAGTGCTGCGGCATTTGGAGCAAGGGCTGAGATCATGGACTGCTTAAGCCCTGAAGGTAGCGTTTATCAGGCGGGCACGCTAAGTGGAAATCCTGTCGCTATGGCTGCGGGTATCGCTTCGATTAGTAAAATTTATAAAGACGAAAAGCTCTATGATAGGCTTGGAGCGCTTGCTAAGATGCTAGTTGAGGGCTTTAAAGAGGCGGCTAATGAAAACGGCGTAGATCTGCAAGTTTGCACTCGCGGCTCGATGTTTGGCTTTTTCTTTGCTAAAGACGAGGTTAAAAACTACGACGACGCGCTAAAGAGCGATACGAAGATGTATGCAAAATTTCACCGAGCCATGCTAAATCGCGGCGTTTATCTTGCGCCTAGTCAGTTTGAGACGGGCTTTATCTGCTCGGTGATGAATGAAGACGAGATAAAATTTGCTATAAATATGGCTAAAGAGGCCTTTAAAGAGATAAAAAATGGCTAAATTTAAAATAGGCGATGTGGTTAAAGGTGCCGAGCAGTTAAGCCTTGGCATCTCTATAGTCGTAGCTCTTGCAATCGGTGCGGGGCTTGGATTTTGGGTGATGAAGGAGACGGGTTGGACTTGGACGCTTTTTGCCGGATTTGCGCTTGGTATCGCAGCTGCGGTGTTAAATGTAAAAAAGGCTTACGATAAGCAGATGAAAAGCTTTGAAGAGCTAAAAGACGAAAGCAAATTTAAGCCTGTAAAGAGCGATAAAGACGACGAGGATGATGAGTAGTGTCCTTTGATAAAAGGCTTGCTTTAGTTTACGGCGGGTTTGAAATTTTGCTTTTGATAAGCTCGATTTTTATGGGTAAAAGCTGGTTTTTTAGCTCTCAAGTCGGCTTTTTTGGCGCGCTTTTGATACTTTTTGCCAGTTTTAGAAGCTATAAAAACCGCGTTCTTTCAAAGGTAGAAGAAGCAAAACTAACGCTTAATAACGATGAAGAGGATGAAATTTGGGGCGAGAGCAACGATAGCGATCTAAAGGCTAAATTTGAAGCTAAGTCAAAAGAATTCAGAATAAAACAAGAGCAAAATTTAGAGCATGAAAAAGATTTAAGCCAAGAAGATGAAAATTTAAGCGCTAAAGAGCTTTTAAAACGAGAGAAACGGCTTTCTAAGAAAAATATAAAATTTGAAAATTTGCAAACTGCGTTTGTGCCTTTTAGACTTATCGCTTATGCATTTTTGGTGGTTGGATTTTTATCCTTAAATAGAAACGGCGTCTTTGATATAACGGCGTTTTTACTGGCTCTTGGGGTTATGCCTATAGGAGCTTTGATGTATGGAGTGATTGTTCGTGGCGATTAGCAGTAAAAGAACTATAAAGACGATGGGGCCGTTGTTTATGGGAATTTCGTTTTTGTTTATAGGAAACGGTCTTGTTGTAAGCTCAGCAGGAATCGAGCTTAAAAAAATGGGTGCAGGCGAGCTTGCAACAGGCCTTGTTATAGCGGCGTTTTTTATCGGAGCCATGCTTAGCACTATCATGTCTCACAAAATCGTATCAAAAGTAGGTCATATCCGAAGTTTTGCGATATTTTCCTCGCTTTTTGGAATCGCAGCAATGTTTCACGATTTAAGCCACAACCTATACTTTTGGGCTCTACTTCGCGGCTGTCTTGGATTTTGTTACTACTCTATCTTAATGATAGTTGAAAGTTGGCTAAACGAAAGAGCTAGAAACGAGGTAAGATCGCGGGTTATAGCCTTTTACGAGATCGTGTTTTACGTCTGTTTCGGGCTTGGAATTTTGGTGCTTAGTCTTGATTTAAGCTCGTCTGAGATCTTTTTGGTAAGTGCCGCTTTCATCCTTATCTCAAGTATTCCTCTAAATTTGGTTCGTATCAAAGAGCCTCCCATACCCGAACGTAAAAACATCAGCATACCTAAAATTTTCGGTCTCGTGCCTCTTGCTTTGATAACCAGCATAGTTGCCGGCATACTTGTCAACGGCTTTTTTTCGATGGCAAGCGTGTATATCCTGCTTCAAGGATTTGAGGCTAAAGAGGTTTCGTTTTTTATGACGATTGCGATGGTCGGTGGATTTATCGCGCACGGTATCATCGGCGGAGTGTCGGATAAATTCGGCAGAAGACCCGTTATCATAGGCTGCTCGTTTGTTTCGCTCGTGGCTGCCGTTATATTTTTAAGATTTGATTTGAGTATAAATTTACAATACATACTCTCGTTTTTCTTGGGCTCGGGAGTGTTTTGTCTATATGCGCTTGCGCTTGCTAGGGCAAATGATATGCTTGTGCATAAGTCAAAATCAATCGAAGTAGGGCGTGCGATACTCTTTAGCTATTCGATCGGTTCGCTCTTTTCACCTATCGTTATGGGTGTGGCGATGAGCGTATACGGAGCTAACGGCTTCATCTGGATCTATGTCGTTTTACTGACGTTTTTGATACTGTTTGCGCTTACTCAAAAGACCGTTCCCGAAAAATACCGCAAAAGCTTTGAACACAGCCCGGGCACTATGGCAAATAGCTAAAATAAAATCAAATTTCGGCGATTTAGCGGTATGGAAATAGCTAAAAATTTAATCACAAAAGGCGCAGGGGTAGAAAACAGACCCCTTAATAAAAACAGCGATACAAAAGGCGTTGGCTCGCTGTTTAAAAACCAGCCAAACCACTCTATGCAAACTCCAAGCGAAGAAGTTGCGCAAAAGAGCTTGCAAGATATCGATAGGCTTGTAAATCGCCTGTTAAACGAGCTAAAATCAAGCCCGAGCGAGGCAAAACTAGCCGAGATAACAAACCAAGCAAAAAGCCTGCAAGTGTCGCCGAATTTGGCTAAAGATCTTAAAAGCCTTATAAATTTAGCTCGGCAAAACCCCGAACTAAAAGAGCTTGCGGAAAAATTAAATGCGTTTTTAAAGCCTATTGGCGATCTTAAAGCATCTGTTCTTAACGAGCAGATAAAAAGTTCAGGTATCATGCTTGAAGCGAATTTAAAAGATCTGCTTGCAAATAAAAACACCGTTCCAAGCTCGATAAACAGACTTTTAAGCGATATAAAAAACTTGTCAAATCCAAAGCTGCTAAATGAAATTTTAGCTCTTGCAAAAGACGATACGCTAAGCACGAATGCAAGCTTTGAAAAATTATCTCAAATTTTAAACAGCGCAAAGGCTAGCAGCAAAGAGATTTTAAACTCTTCAAATATAAAATCTCTTCTAACCCAAAGCGCTAAGCTTGAAAATATGGCTAAATTTTTAGATAAGCAGGCAAATTTTATGAGCGAAAAAGGACTTTCTTTAAGCGAACAAGGCGTAAAGACCAGACTTTCTAAAATTTCTGAAATTTTAATAGATATAAAAGAAAAAATCCCAAATATAGCCAGCCAAAAGCTTACTCAAAGCAAAATTTACAGCTCAAATTTAAAAGAGCTTGCAAGCGCTATAAGCGAGCTTGAAAAATCGGTTGAAAATAGCCTAAAGCAGCCAAATTTGATAAACTCGTTTGGCGAGCAAATTTTAAGTCGCTCAAACGTAAGCGAAAATTTAAGCCTTCAAGATATGCTAAAAACGGTTGCTAAAAAGTTAAATCAAGCTCTTATCTTAGCCGACAAAATAGGCTTTGACGCTAAAAACAGCTTAGACGAGATATCAAACCTTTCAAAACAGCAAAATTTAGCCCAAAAAGATATCGAGCTAATCAAGCCAAAGATAGCCGAGGATACTATAAAAACGCTTCAAAATGACGTAAAAAGTACGCTTTTAAACATTCAAAACAAAAGCGAGCCAAATTCTCAAATCAACCAACTTAGCTCAAAACTGCTTGCGCAAATCGAGATAAATCAGCTTGTTTCAAGTGCGGCAGGCGGATTTCAGACCTATCTTCCTTACGTTTGGGAAGGAGTTGATGGCGGCAATATCTCGTTTAAGCGCGGCAAAAAGCAAAAACACTACGCGCAAATCGATCTAAATTTTCAAAAATTCGGCGCGATAAATATAATGGTCGCCTTAAGCGAAAACAAATATCTTGACATATCGGTAGCTACGCAAAAAGAGGAGTTTAAAGAGCTTATCTTAAGCGGCGCGAAAGAGTTAAAAAAGGCTATAAGCGAGCAGGGTTTGATAGTCTCAAATTTTAGTTTAAAAACGATGCCAAAGCTCTCGCTTAAATCCGTTTATAGCGGGTTTGGCGAGCTTGATATGGGTTTTGATAAGAAAATTTAGGAGCTTGCTTGGCTAAGATAAAGACGAAAAAGGCTGTTGCGCTTGGTTACGATAGAGCCAAAGATAACGCTCCGAAAGTGCTTGCAAGCGGAGCGGGAGAAACGGCTAAAAATATCATAAATTTGGCTAAAGAGCATGATATACCGATAAAAGAGGATGCCGATTTAGTCGAGCTTTTAAGTAAGGTTGATATAAATCAGGAAATCCCTCCGAATTTATACAAAGCTGTGGCTGAAATTTTCAGTTTCCTATATAAAATGACGAATAAAAAATAAATAAAGTTTAAATATTTTACATTTTTAAGTTATAATGATAAAAAATTTAAGAGAAGTTGGCAAAAAGTGAAACAAAAATTGGTATTGATAGGAGCTTCTACGGGAGGTCCGGGACACCTCAAAAAGCTTTTTAAGAATTTAGATATAAACGGCGCTA
>JAUNLC010000077.1 GCA_030532465.1 Campylobacter sp.
CGGATCTTGACGGATACGGCGCTCAGGTTATCACGAAACATTATTTTGAAGATGTGAAATTTTATAATTCAAACTACGGACGCGAGATCGATGATAAATTTAATGAAATTTTGGCAAATTTGGATGAAAGCAGAGCGATTATCTTAATAACCGATCTAAATTTGACCGTAGCTCAATGCGAAGAGTTTCAAAAGGCGCTTGAAGGCAAAAACGCCAAGCTGTTTTTGCTTGATCATCATCAAAGCGGAGCGGAGTGTGCGAGCAAATTTGGCTGGTATTTTCTTGACAGCTCAAGGTGCGCTACAAAGATAACGCATGATTTTTTTGCCGGGATTTACGGCGAGGATAAGGAGCTTAAAAAATTTAGCGACGTAGTAAATGCGGTTGATATTTGGCTTAAGGATGATGAAAATTTCGAGATGGGAAAGGTCTGTTTGGGACTTGTGGCAAATGCAAAAGAGATAAATAAAGTGATGTTTGAGCAAGAAAGTCACGAATATATAAGCTTCCTTATCTCAAGAGCGCGCGGTTTTTTTAACGACAAAAACGACTATATAGGGCTTGATGAGGCTGTGTTTAAGTTTAAAAAAGAGTTTTTTACGGCAGATAAAGATGACACGCTAAGCAACCTCATATCAAGCTATGTCGTAAATTTATTAAGTAAAAATAGGGAAAAATTTGCGATCAACTACAACGAATTTAGAGGAATTTTAACTTATAATATCGGAAACACTTCGGTTATCGGCAATGATTTTTTAGTCGCAAACGATGATATTGATTTTTTCATCGACGTTACGAGCAAGAAGACGTTAAGCTTTAGAGCTAACGGTAAGGTCGATGTAAGTGCGATGGCAAAGTGCTTGGTAAACGGTGGCGGGCACGTAAATGCAAGCGGCGGGCTGTTTGCTGCGTTTAAAGACAGCTTCAGCTATGAAAATATCAAGGCTCAGATGGTTGATCTGATAACTAAAAAAACTCTACAAAAGGAGCAAAAATGAGAGAGGAAGAGCTAAGTATAGATGAGCTAAGCTACGAGCTTTCGGTGATGCTTGAGGGCATGCTTTACTATGCGGGCGTTAAAAAAGAGTGCCTGCAAGATGCGGCTGAGACTTATATAGAGTGCATTGAGGATGCGCTTGAGGGAAGCGAGGCTGAGGGCGTTGATGAGGTTATCGAAGTGATCGAGTATATGAAGAAAAAATACGCGAAATTTTTCAAATAAATTAGATATTATTAACCCCATGAGACAAATTTTACTTTTAATATTAGTCGGTGTTTTGCTTGGCGGGTGCTTGTTTGTAAATGAGCGCGGAGTTTCTACGAATTACTATAACGACTGCAAAGAGTATTATGACGCGACGGGAACTTACCGCAAGGATTGCCCTAAAAATATAGTCGATTGGTCAAAATGAACTTAGATGATATTAGAAATTCGCGCTTAAAAGAGCTTGGCAATAAAACAAACGCTGAAATTTGGAAGCGAATTTGCGAGATGAAAGAGTGCAAAAGCCAGATAAATTTCGGTGATTGCGTAGAAATTTGCACCGATTTAGATGAAGACGCGCGAGCTGATATCTTAGATATGGCGCTAAATTTACGCTCTTGGCGCAAAGGACCTTTTAAGATAGATGATACTTTTATCGATGCCGAGTGGCGAAGCTTTGTGAAATTTAACATCCTAAAGCCGTATATGAATTTAGAAGGCAAAATCGTAGGCGACATAGGCTGCAATAATGGCTATTATCTATTTAAAATGCTGCCTTTTAAGCCTAAAAAATTAGTCGGTTTTGATCCTGGTATAAACACCTTTATGCAGTTTAAATTTGTCGATCATTTTGTGTGCTCAGGCATTTGTTATGAGCTGCTTGGAGTGGAGCATTTGCCCTATTATGAGCACAAATTTGACGTGCTTTTTTGCCTTGGAGTGCTTTATCATAGAAGCGATCCGATAAAGACGCTAAAAGAGCTAAAAGGCTCGTTAAATAAAGGCGGCGAGC
>JAUNLC010000078.1 GCA_030532465.1 Campylobacter sp.
ATCGAAGGAAATTTAAGATTAAGCGGAAAAGAGAAGATCGCTATTATAAATGCAAGGTTTAACCATATCGTAACGGATCGCTTGGTTGAGGGCGCTAGAGATGCATTTTTGCGCCATGGAGGCGATGAGAAAAATTTAAGCCTTATCTTGGTTCCGGGAGCCTTTGAAATCCCTATGGCGCTTGAAAAGGCGCTTGAGAGCGGTAAGTGGGACGCGATATGCTGCGTAGGAGCGGTTATAAGAGGATCAACGCCGCACTTTGACTATGTATCTGCCGAAACTACAAAGGGCATCGCAAACGTTACGCTTAAATACGGCAAACCCGTAAGCTTTGGAGTGCTGACCGTAGATAGCATCGAGCAAGCTATCGAAAGAGCGGGCAGCAAGGCAGGAAACAAGGGGTTTGAAGCGATGAGCGGAGTTATAGAGATGCTAAATTTATACAAAAGCATAGAGGCTTAAAATGGCTACTCGTCATCAGGTTAGACAGGCCGTGATCTCGTTACTTTACGCCCAAGAGATGGGTAGCGAGATGAGCGAGTTTAAAAATGAGTTTTTGGAAGAAAAAAAGATAAGAAACGAGCAAAGAAACTTCACAAGCTCGCTTTATGAGGGCGTAAATGAGAATTTGCATGGTATTGACGAGTTGCTTAACTCTTATTTGAAAGAATACAAAATCCATGAAATCGGAGTGGTAGAAAGAGCGATCTTGCGTCTTGGGGCTTATGAGATGAAATTTACGGACACCGATAAGGCGGTTATAATAAATGAGGCGATAGAGCTTGCCAAAGAGCTTGGCAGCGATTCGGCTCCGAAATTTGTAAACGGTGTTTTGGACGCCATAAAGGGTGATGTATGAAACTTTGCGTAGCGCTTGATATGGCGACAATGGAGCAAAATTTGGCTCTGGCTAAAGAGTTAAAAGGGCTTGATCTGTGGCTTAAAGTAGGGCTTAGAAGCTACTTAAGAGACGGAGCTAAAATCATAGATGAAATTAAAAAAATAGATGATTTTAAAATTTTCTTAGACCTTAAACTGCACGATATACCAAACACGATGGCTGATGCCGCCGAGGTGATAGCAAGCCTGCCGGTAGATATGATAAATATCCATGCAAGTGCCGGAAAAAGGGCGATGAGCGAGGTTATGAACCGTCTAAATGCGCTTAAAAGTCGCCCGATAGTTTTGGCGGTTTCTGCGCTTACTAGCTTTAGCGATAACTCGTTTAGAATCGTATATAACGATAGCATAAAGGAATTCGTGCTTAAATTTTGCGTGAGCGCATACGAGGCGGGGCTTGACGGGATGGTTTGTTCGGTGTTTGAAAGCAATATGATAAAAGACGCTACATCTCGCTTTTTCTTGACGCTAACTCCCGGAATTAGGCCGTTTAACGAAGAGTCAAACGACCAAAACAGAGTTGCCGATTTAGAGGTTGCAAAACAAGAAAATAGCGATTTTATAGTTGTGGGAAGACCTGTATACGAAGATGATAATCCGCGCGCGATGTGCGAAAGAATTCTTGAGGAGATAGAGATACCTCGTGAGTGATTTTAGGCAAATTCCTTATGTCGGAGCCGCTACCGAAGCTGATCTTATGGTGCTTGGATATACAAATATAGCTTCACTAAAAGGCGCAAATGCCGATGATATGTATGAGCGCACTAAAGCGCTTGGTCGAGGAAGCGATAGATGTATACTCTATGTTTATCGCATGATCTGCTACTATGCAAATACGCCAAATCCTGATAAAAGCAAGCTCAGGTGGTGGCTTTGGAAAGATTAGCCGGAATTTACAAAATTTAAGCGGCATATCAGGAGCTATTTAATATAATCACATTTCTTATTTTATGGACAGATGGGTGAGTGGCTGAAACCACACCCCTGCTAAGGGTGCAAGTCTTAATCGGGCTTCGAGGGTTCAAATCCCTCTCTGTCCGCCACT
>JAUNLC010000030.1:0-7963 GCA_030532465.1 Campylobacter sp.
ATGCCTTGGACAATTATGTTCAAGGCATTTTTAAATTTTAATACTTTATTCTGATTTATTCTTATTAACTAATTTATAACTTATACAGCTTGTACTTTTTGCATATAATTCTATCTATTAACTTGCATGAGATATAATATATTAAATAAAAATATAAATAATAAAATTTCTTATCTAGAAATAATTTTTATTTAAGAATATTTTGCTATAATTCTTCGTATAAAATTTAAAACAAGGAGACAATATGTCAAAAGTTATTCAACAACTAAACCAAATTCAGGCTGATGCTCACGCATTATTTATCAAATTTCACGATTATCATTGGAATGTAAAAGGTGTTCAATTCTTTAGTATTCACGAATATACAGAAAAAGCTTACGATGAGTTTGCAGAAATTTTTGATGAGATGGCAGAAAGAGCTATCCAACTAGGCGGAAAAGCTATAACATGCCCTGAAGAGCTAATGAAACGCTCTTGTATAAAACATACTAGCAAGGATAGCTACACTCCGACAGAAGTACTAAAAGGAGTTTTGGCTGATTACAAACACTTGCTTGGCGAATTTAAAAAGCTTGCGGAAGTGGCAGAGGGTGATAGCACAACAGTTGCAATAGCAGAAGATAATATAGCAAAATATGAAAAAGCTATCTGGATGCTTGAAGCTACTTTAGGTTAATAATCATAGTAATTAGTAAAGGCGCTATTTGGGCGCCTTTTGTCTTAAATTTACATACTTAATCTTTAAAATATACTATTTTGAATTAATTTTATACTATATACACATTACAAAAAAAGAATAATACTACTTGGACTAAAATCATTATCGAAATTTAACTTTTGTAAAATTTATCTACATAGCTTTAGTGGAATTGATATCTGAGTTATAAAGGCTCAATTATATTGGATCTGATATGCCAAGCGCGTTTTTTAATGTGCATATAGTTTAAAAGAGCGCAAGTTGTTTGTATAAACGGTGACATAAACTTATTTGCTATAAATTTTCAAATAGAGCATAACTAAAGTTTACTCCTTGCTTAAAACTGTATAAAAGCTTAGCGGAGTTTTATATCTGCTTATCAATATAATATAGCCATGATAAAATAGTGTTATTGTAAATATGCTAAATTTACTTGCTAAGCATAGTTTTTAAAATTCTTTTACCAACCTCTACGCCCGGCTGGTCGTAAGTGTTTATCCCAAGCATTATCCCGGTTGCCGAAGTTAGTAGCTCGTAGTAGTATATAAGATATCCAGCGTGCCACTCGTCAAGCTTGCATATAGATATAGCGTCAACGCTAATACCCTCTTGTATGAGAGCATGAGTAGTTGAGTCGCATTGTGCGTTAATTAGCTCGTTTAAGCTGAGATTGTTGGCAAAGTCGCAATCTTCAAGATGTTTTAGGCTTAAATTTGGTGTAGTTACGCTGCTATTTTGATCTTCAACTTTTATAAAAGTTACGGTTTTATCCTTTACGCCATCCATTATTAATTGCAAAAACGAGTGTTGATCGCGTGAGCCGATGAGTCCTACGGGAGTTAGTCCGTATCTCTTAAATCCCTTTTTCTTTCCAAGACTTTCCGCCCAGAGTTGCACATACCAGTCGTTAAAGGCTAAAAATCTATCCGAGTAGCTAAAAATAACGTTTATTTTAGCGCTTTTGTGTGTCGCGTAATGATACGCCTTGTGCATTAAAGTATCGTCTTTTTCGTTTAAAAACTGCTTTTTGCACTCGCTTGCGCCTGCAAGCAAAGCCTTGATATCATATCCGCATAGGTTTAGCGGCACCAGTCCTATCGCGCTTAGCACGCTAAACCTTCCGCCGACGTTTTTTGGGATATTAAAATAAGTTATACTATTTTCTTTTGCATAAATTTCAAGCGGTGAATTTGGGTCTGTGATGATAAGAAAATTTTGACTTAAATTTGTAGGTTTAAATTTGTCTAAAATGCATTTAAAAAGCGTGATAGTCTCTATCGTAGTGCCTGATTTTGAGGATATGATAAACAAACTCTCTTTAAATTTTATGCTTTTCATAAGCTCATCGAAGCTAAAGCCGTCCACGTTATCAAGGAAGTAAAGCTCTCTACTATCATCTTTTTTAACGGCTTTTAGCATCTGCTTTAGTGCCTTTACGCCAAGAGAGCTGCCGCCTATGCCTACTAGTACGACATTTTTTATATGAGCGAATTTGCTCTCTATAGTTTTTATAGAGGCCATCATATCGCTTCCAAGTTCGGGCAGATGATAGTATCCTATCTCTCCGCTTTCTAGCTCATCATTCATCCGCTTGGCGTATGACGTTATCGTCTCTAGCGGTGTTTTTTTGAAATATAAGCTATTTTTTACCATCTTTTTGCAACTTTTCGTAAAAGAAATTCGTAGCTTCCACAAATCCCGCTACGCTTCCGCAGTCAAAGCGTCTTCCTTTAAATTTGTAAGCCAGCACCATACCGTCTTTTGCTTGCTGCATAAGAGCGTCTGTTATCTGCACTTCGCCGTTTTTTCCGGGCTTTGTTTGCTCCAAAATCCCAAATATATCAGGCGTTAGTATATATCTTCCGATGATGGCTAAATTTGTAGGCGCTTCTTCTACGCTTGGCTTTTCCACCATATCATCAACCATTATGAGATCATCTTCTATATATCTGCCGCTTACTATTCCGTAGCTACTTACCTTATCTTGCGGCACCTCCATAACAGCTACGATGGAGCAGCGATATTTCTCATATATCCTTACCATCTGAGTAAGCACCCCCACGCCTTGTTCGTTTATGCAAAGATCATCAGCCAAAACAACGCCAAAAGGCTCGTCTCTGATAAGCGTTTTACCCGTGTGTATGGCATTTCCAAGCCCCCGCATACTCTCTTGTCGGGTAAATGAAAATGTACATTTCGCCATCAGATCGCGAATTTCGGTTAGCAAATACTCTTTATTTGTGCCTGAAATTTGATGCTCCAGCTCATAGCTGATATCAAAATAATCCTCCAGCGCTCGCTTGCCGCGACCCGTGATAAAAGCCATATTTTTCATACCGGCTTCTAGCGCTTCATCGACTCCATAGTGAATAAGCGGTTTTGTAAGTATGGGAAGCATCTCTTTTGGCAGGGATTTTGTCGCAGGTAAAAATCTAGTTCCATACCCGGCAGCCGGAAAAAGGCAAGTTTGTATCATAAATTTTCCTTTTTTTGAATTATTTTAACTAAGCCTTACTAAATGCGAAATTAAGATAGCTAAATTTGAGTGTAGTTTGCTAAAATTTTATATATGAATTAAAGAGCGCGTAGAGTAGGGCGAGGGATTAAATCCCTCTAAATGCAGCTTTTGCGTTGGCTATATCGTTTTCATCGGGATGGCTTGCAGCCGCCGCCCATCTTGCTTCACGTTCAGGCGTGATAGGATGAAGCGCTTTATCTCCAGCCTTTGCAGCCATTTCGCGCATCTGCTCTATAAGTTTTGGATCGATTGCACCTTGACAGATAAATTCGCGCAGAATTTTATTGCCGTTTTGCTCTAAAATTTCTCTGCCGACTTCAAGCATTTTTATTCCGTGTTCACCTTCGGGCTCTGCTCCAAGAGTTATGAAAAGACCTACGTTTTTGTTTTTAATTTTTTCTTTGATATAGCGTTTAAAATGCGCGTCGGGACCGCCTTTATCTACATAAAAGCCAACCGCTACGAAATCAAATTCGCTTAAATCCTTCACGCACTCATCCTCAAAGCTAACCGCCTTACAGCCGATCTCTTTGGCTATAGCTTCGCCGACTTTACGCGTATTTCCGGTAAGAGAGCTATAAACTACAATTTTTTTCATTCAAAATCCTTTCTTGCTATCTTTGATATCTCTTTTGAAATCGTATTGCCCCAAAAGACACCGTCTATATTTAGTCTTATGCCTTCTTCATCCACTTTCATATATCCGTGCTCTTCGCATTTCTTAAACAGCTCTTTAAGCTCGCCAAGAGTTTCATTGCCGATATAGCCTTTTATATCGCTAAAATTTACGTTTGGATACTGAAATAGACTCATAAATTTGCCAAATTTCCTTTGATTTTCAGTCGTTTTTGATATCATTTTTCGCTCTTTGTTCATCGCAAACATGCTAAATTCACCGATCTTGCCGCCTGCTCCAAAACCGATAGGAAGTATATCTTCGCCTTTGTGCGATAATCTTATATATTTATACTCGTCTCTATTTTTTCTGCTTATCTTGGTGTGCTCTAAAACTTCGTAATCTCCGCTATCAAGAAGCGAATTTGCAAAGGCGTGGTGAAGCTCTTTATCTGTATTTAAGTCGTAGTAGTCGGCTGAAACTTGCTTGGATAGCACCGAGCCTTCATGGAACATCAGCGAGTAAAAGCTTGAGCTATCTATCTTAAGCTCTTTGATTAAGCGTGCATCTTCAAGCACCTCTTCGACGCTTTGCTCGGGATAGTTATATATGATGTCTACACATACGAATTTATCGAAATTTTCGCGAATTTCACTAAGTCTTTTTATGGCGTCATCTTTGTTAAAAACTCTATTTAGCAGCTTTCTGCCTTTGTCGCTAAAGGTTTGAACTCCGATACTAAAGCGGTTTACTCCGAGCTTATCAAGTAACTTAAGTTTCTTTAAATTTAGGTTATGCAGAGTGCTTTCAAGGCTAAATTCGCAGGTAGGAGAAATTTTAAAATTTTTGTGTATAGCATTTATGATAGGCTCTAAATGGCGCTCTTTTAAAGTTGTAGGAGTACCTCCTCCAAAGTAAACCGACTCTATGTTTTTTTCTTTGAAATAAGGAAATTTGCCGTATTTTTCGATCTCGCTTAGCAAAAATTTAGTATATACATCAAGCTCGCCGTCAAGTTTACTTCTATTCATAGAGCAAAATGAACATATATTATCACAAAACGGGACATGAAAATATATAACTCCGTCTTTGCGCTCGGGAGTACCTTGTAGAAATTCAAACAATTCCTCTTCGCTCGCCATTATCGGCTTACCTCCACCTCCTGTGTGGTGTCCTTTTACACGCTCCTCAAACATTATATTAATCCTTTGTTGTAAATTCGTAAGGTTTTGTTATCACGCAGTGATTTATATCTTTAAGTACCGATATTTTCATATCTTGTGTTATTTTTACCGCTTCGTCGTTAAAAATTTTATTTTTTCCTCTAACTGAAACTACGTTTATCTCTCCGTTTGTAACTTTAAAATCAACTTCCACATAAAAAGTCTCTTTAAGTCTAAGCATTATAGCCTTTTTTGGATATTCAGCCACCGGCTCTTTTAAAATTTTAAAGCCTATGTTTTCTTTGCAGTAACTCTCTTTGTCGGCTTTTGCCTCTTGGGTATCTACTTTGGGTGCAGGCAACACCTCTTGAGCGATAGGTGCAGGCTCTACTGCCGCCACAGGTTCTAAAGCGCGTTTTGGCACCGGCTCTATGACCTTTTTTTCTACTTTTTTAACCTGTTTTTTTGGCTTTTTAACCTCTTTTGGTTTTTCTACTTTTTTAATTTCAGGTTTTGGCTCCGCAGGCGCCACTTCAGGCTCGGGCAAAATTTCAGGCTCTATTATAATAGGCTCAGGCTCCGGCGTTTCTAAAACAGGCTCGGCAAGTTCCGGTATAACGGGAGGCAAAATCTCTTTTGGCTCCTCTTTTTGTAAATTTAGCACTACTTTCGTTTCGATCTTCTCTTCTGGTTTTTTAGAGAGAATCTCATCTGATTTTAGCGGGATAAATAAAATCGCAATGTTAATCGCCAAAGAGATGATAAAGTAGCGCATAAATTTACTCTTTCGCCTTATTTTGTAAGCATATTATAAAGCTTTTCGATACCTTCTCCTATACGAGGAGTTCCGCGAAGTAGAAGCGATGAAGGAACAGTGATGACTTTGTTATTTTTAGCCGCGTTTGTCTTGGAAAGTACGGGATTTGACTTCAAAAAGTCGCCGTCTGCGCCCATCCCGCCTATGACTACTATAAAATCAGGGTTTGAAGATAGCACAAACTCAGGCGAGATCACGGGAGTTGCACCCTCTAAACCATCCGCAGCATTTACAAGTCCAAGTTGCTTTAGCATATCTCCCGCTAGGGTTTTTGAAGTAAATGCCATCATAGGTGTTGAAGAAAATAGCGAAACAACTTTTTTGCCTTTTAAATTCGGATCCTCAAAGCTTTTAAATTTAGCTTTTATGCCTTCGATAACCTCTTTTGCCTTTTGTTCTTTACCTGTTATTTTGCCCATCTCTTCAATGTTTTTATAGATATCGTTAACGCTATCTGCTTTTAGAGTAAGCGAAGGAAGGTTAAATTTCTTAAGACTCTCTTGCACATCAACCGAATGAAAGCTAACTATGACAAGATCAGGCTTTATCTCTACTATCTGCTCTAAATTCGGTTTTGTGTAAGTGCCGACCGTTTTTAGCTTTGAAGTCTTTTCTTCGGGCCAAATTTTTGACATAGAGAGTTTTGAGATAGCGGCTATCTGATCCTCTGCTTCAAGCATGTAGATGATCTCGACAACGGCAGGGTCAAGCACAACCAACTTTTTGGCATTTAAAAAACTTGCCAATATAGCTAAAACTACAAATATTTTTTTCATATTAATCCTTTAATGCAACCACAAACGGGTTATTTTTATATTCGATTACATCACAATTAAGACCGTAAATTTCTTTTAAAATTTCCTTTGTGTAAAGCTCTTTTGGAGTGCCTTTATACCGAACTTTTCCGCCTTTTAACATCAAAATTTCATCACAAAACATCGAGGCTAGATTTAGATCATGCAAAACCATGATAGATAGCAAATTTAGCTCTTTAGTAAGCTTGGTGCAAATTTTCATGATCTCTATGGCGTAGTTTAGATCAAGTGCGGATGTAGGCTCATCTAAGAGCAAAATTTTTGGCTCGCTAACAAGCGCACGCGCTAATAAAACTCTTTGAAACTCGCCCCCGCTTAATGAGTGAGCAAGTCTTTTTGCAAAGTGTGATATACCAAGCAGCTCCATCACCTCTTTTACTTTTTCGTTATCCTCTTTGCCGTATCCTGAAAATTGATTTTTAAGGTGGCAAAATCGCCCCATAAGCAATATATCTTCAACCAAAAGGGGCATGGAAAGCACGGATTTTTGAGGCACGAAGCCAAGCGTTTTGGCAAGCTCTTTAAGAGAGTAGTCTTTAAGCGGTTTGTTGTTGATCTGTACTATACCGCTCTTTGGCGCAAGCACTCTTAAGATGTTTTTTAAAAGGGTTGATTTGCCACATCCGTTAGCGCCTAAAATTCCTATAAATTCTCCATTTTTAGCGCTTAGGCTTATATCTTTTAATATCTCTTTAGCGCCGTAAGTAAAATTTAGATTTTCAACGACTACGCTCATCAGACTATGCCTTGTTTTGATCTAATCGCTAAGTATAAGAAAAACGGCGCACCGAAAAATGCCGTAACTACTCCGATTGGAATTTCAACCGGATTTAACACGCTTTTGCCTATCGTATCGCAAGCTAATAGAAAAAATCCTCCCACAAATGCCGAAGCAGGGATTAAGACCGCATTGTTTGACGTTCTTAAAAGCATTCTTAAAACGTGAGGTATGATGAGTCCTACAAAGCCTATCATGCCTGTAAATGCGACTGAAAAACCAACGGCTAATGATGAGACGATAAGAAAATATTTTTTAGTCTTTTCTACGTCCACGCCAAGGCTTTGAGCCTCTTCATCCCCGCTTAAAATAACATTTAACTCAAATCTTTTTAGATAAAAATATGTCATCGAAAAGGCAAGCGGGATGATGAGATACGCTATCCTTTCCCAAGTAGCGCCGCTTAAGTGACCCATCGTCCATGCAACTATCCTAAAGCTATCTTCTCCGATAAGATATACCGCAAACGATGTAAAGGCGCCTAAAAACGATGAAAATGCGATACCTATGATCAAAAGAGTGGCTATTGATTTGCCTTTTTTTGATAGCTTAAAAATGA
>JAUNLC010000030.1:8063-19751 GCA_030532465.1 Campylobacter sp.
TCTATATCTTTGCCAAGAAAGAAATTTATGATGTCGTTTTGGCTTATGTCGGCTCCGCCTATGCTTAACGATACTATGCAAAGTATGATAGTGAGTACCGCAAGCGCGACACTCATCTTGGTTTTAGTAAGCATATTTGAACTCTAAGTAGTAGTTTTGCTCAAGAGCAGGGCGATAATAGCTATTTTTATTGCTTTGGATATAAGTATATTTTTTATTAAGCAAATTTTTGATCCTAATAAACACTAAAATTCCTTCTTTTAATTTGTAACTAAAATCAATATCGATAATTTTTCAACTCGCTACTTTATCGTAATTTTCATCAAAATAACTTGAAAATATTCAAAATCGGCTAATAAATTTAAATTTTCGACAAGAGATCCACTTGCTATCTATTTTTATTTTTAAAATTATAGCTATCGGCGATTATAATTTTCATAATGGGCTGGCTTTTGGTTAGGTTGCTATTTGTTTTTACATCTAATTGTTCTTTTTTATATTAAGCTCTACGTTTTGCACGTTTGCGTCTTTTAAATTTGATATCACATCGACCACTTTTCCATAGTTTATCGCTTCGTCTGCGTTTAAAGTTATATTTTTCTTTTGAGCGGGAGTTAAATTTGTGATCTCCTCTTTTAAATTTTCATGACTGATTTTCTTCTCGACCTCATTTATCTTAAGTATCAAGCTCTCATCAAGCAGATAAAACAGCTGCACGAAATCCTCTTTGTTATCCTCTAAATTCGAGTTTGTTTGAGGTAGCGCTATATCGATATGAGCAAATTTGTTAAAAGTAGTCGTCACCATAAAAAATAAAAGCAATACAAATATAACATCTATCAAATTTAGCATCGAAATACTGGCGCTTTTGTGTCTGTTACGACGGACAAACTTCACAACACTTCCTTTCACAGCATCTGCCAAATAGGCTTATTAGTCTGTTTAGGTCATTTAGTATAAAATCGATTTTTTTATTTATCATGAGGTGAAAGATTAAGGATGGAATCCCTACGATAAGACCTGCCGCGGTAGTATAAAGCGCTTCGGATATGCCTATGGCTACTAGTGGAGCGTTTACGCTTGAGCTAAGCCCTTCAAAGGCTTTTATCATGCCTACAACCGTTCCAAGTAGTCCAAGTTGCGGGCTTGCGCTGGCGCAAAGTCCAAGTATCCAGCTGCGCTTTTCTAAATTTGAAAGCTCTACCGTTACGGCCTCTTCTATGATATATTCGATTTGAGTTTTGCTTGTAGAGTTTAAATTTTTGGTATTATCAAGAACCATTATAGTTGTTTTTGCAAGCGAATTTTTATAGTTTTGGCAAAAATCTCTGATCTTTTTTGCGTCGCCTTCTAGTATCAAGTTGCTAAGTTTCATTTTAAACGCGCTTGTTGCATCTATCTCTATAAAAGTAAAGTAAAAAGCCTTTTCAAGCAAAACCGCAACCGCTAAAACACATAAGAAAAATATAGGCCACATAAATATGCCGCCCGTTTGTAAATACTCAAGCATAACTTCCCACTTCTTCATCTTTTGTCAAATTTACGAAAAAGAATTGTATCATCAAAAATATTAATCGATAATTAAAATCAGTATTCTAAGGCATATCTTGGCTTTGATATGCCTTATTAAAAGCAATATCAACTTAGTAGTTATATTTAAATTCTAAATAATAATTTCTCTCAGGAGCAGGGTCATAAGAGTCGCCTTTCTTGCTCTGAGTGTAGTTATATTTTTCGTTAAATAAATTTTTGATACCGCCGGAGACTAAAATTCCTCCCGTAAATTTATAGCTTAAGCCGATATCGACAATTTTTCGATCCTCTACTTTATCATAGTTTCCGTCAAGCGAGCCGGATAGATATTTAAAATCAGCCAACAAATTTAAATTTTTAACGGGCTCATATTCGGCTCCCAGTACAAATTTGCTTCTTTCTACTAAAGGAACCTTCTTTCCGGTGTTTTTGCCCGCTTTTATCTTTGCGTTTACATAAGAAAATGTCTCTTTGAGTTTAAATTTGCCAAATTCTTGCTCTGCGTAGATTTCGGCGCCGTATCTTCTGGTTTTGTCTATGTTTTTAAAATTCCAACCGTCGCTAACGCTTCTGCCTAGAGAAACGGTTAAAATTTCATCTTTAGTGTCGGTTAAAAAGACGGTCGCGCTAAAGAAATTTCCAAATATGAGATCTTTAAGTCCTACTTCATACCCCTTATACGTCTCTGATTTAAGGTCGTTTAACACATAAGGTCCATTGGGTCCAAGTTTATCTATGAGTTGGTTTGGTCCGGGAGAGATATATCCGCGCTCAAATTTAAAATATACGCTTCCGCTATCTGAATACTTAAAATTTGGCGTTATCTCGTATGCGTAGTTATTTTTATTATCTCCTACATTTAGATAATCTTTTGTGTTTATCGTTCTGCCGCCTCTAGTTATTTTTACGATGACATCTCTTACTACGTCGTAATTTGCTCTTTCAAATCTCGCTCCCGCGCTTAAAGAAAAAACATCGGTGAAATTATGTTTTTCAAGTAGATACAAAGAGTGAGTTTGCTTTTGCATATCAAATACGGTAAGCTGATTTCTTGAAAACATAGGCGTTTTGACGTTTACGTTTATCATCCTATAGCCTTCGTTGTTTAAGTAATCGTAGCCTCCTATGAGCTCGCCGCTGCCGTAGTTATATCTGCTCTTTAAATTTCCTCCCGTTTTTCTATCTTTCATATGAAAAGTGTCTTGAAGAATTTTTACGTCTTGATAATAAGGCATGATGTGCATATCAAAGTTATCGCTAAATTTAACCACGTAGTCTGCATCAAAATTTACTCTTTTGCTTGTGGTTAAAGAAGCCTCACCTCCTGCTTGGCGTCTGTTTTCAGCCATTTGCGCCGAAGTTAAAGTCGGCACTCCGTAAGTTTTAGCTTTAAAATAGCTTGGGTTAAAAACTATGCTTTGATTATCTGAAATTTTATAATTTAGACCAAAAGAGGTGTAATGACCTCTGTTTTTTTCACCGTATCTGTAGCCTTTTTCATCAAATGCTTTAGCCGTCGCTTTTAAGAATAGATCATTGGTGACATTTCCGCCCACGCCAAAATTTATATCTTTGTAAGAGTAGGAGGCTATTTTAGTAGAGATATTTGCATAAGGCTTTTTTGCTTTTTGCTTTGTGATGATGTTTATAACTCCTCCGCTGGTTCCGCTTCCGTATAGCACCGCCCCGCCGCCGGGGATTATCTCAACTTGCTCGATATCTTCTATAGGAACCAGATCTATCGGTATAGTGGTTGGGGTTGTATCTATCATATTCATGGCAACACCGTTTAAAAGAACTTTAACCGATGTATTTGCCTTGCTTCCTTGACCTCTAAGATCTACGGTTTTGCCGTTAAAGCTAACTCCCGGAGCTTTTTCTAAAATTTCTTTTAAATCCTTGTAGCCTCGATTTTCTATCTCTTCGGAAGTGATGATCGAAACATTTCTAACCTCGTCTTTAAGCGGGCTTTCAAAACCTGTTGCCGTTATGACGGTCTTTTCAAGCCTTGCGGTGCTATCATAGCCGTAAAGAGTAGCCGCGGTTGCCATACTTAAGATGACAAATTTCTTAAACACTTTTTCTCCTTGTCGTTTGTTTAGCTATATATGAAAGATAGTCTAGGCAAGCGAAAAACGTGCTTGCCTAGAGCTAATCAATAGTTATATTTAAATTCTAAATAGTAGTTTCTCTCCGCCGCAGGATAGTATAAGCCTTTTCCTCTATTTCCCGCAGTGTCATAATATGAATAGTATTTTTTATCAAATAGATTTTTTATACCGCCTACTATCGAAAAATTCTTTGTGAAGTGATATCTTGCCGACATATCTACTAATGTTTTTGAATCCATCTTCTCTCTGCTGCTGTTTAAAATTTTGGAATAGTATTTTAAATCAGCGTATAAATTTAGATTTTTAATAGGCGCGTAATCAACTCCAAAGATAAATTTTTCTTTCGCGACATGAGGAAGCTCTTCTTTTACTATAATGATTTTTTTTGATCTATCCTCTCTCTCAAACGTTGCCTTGGTGTTTACGCGACTGTATGACTCGGTAAGTTTTAACTTGTTATCTAGCAAGTATTGCTCTGCGTAAAGTTCGATGCCGTATCTTTTGGCTTTATCTAAATTTATGTATTTTCTCTCCCAGTTTACGTTAGGGTTCATAGGATTTCCGTGAGGCTCTGTCCATTTTGCAAAGATCATATCCGTAGTATCGGTGTAAAATACCGCAGCACTTATGAACTGATCAAAAATCATATCCTTAAAACCTACTTCGTATGTATAGAAGGTTTCGGGGTTTAGATTGTTGAATTGATATTCGTAAATATTAGCGCCTACTTTGATGTTATCCACAAGCTCTTGCGGAGAAGGGGACACAAAGCCTTTTTCAAATTTTAGATAGATATTTCCTGTGTCTGAATATTTAAAATTCGGAGTTATCTCAAAAGCATAAGAGTTTGTGTTTTTGCTTTTGCTAAAAACGGGTCTATTTATCATACCTCTGCTAGCAGGTCTTTTAACGTCATAAGATGCTCTTTCGTATCTTCCGCCTAAATTTAGCGAAAACGGGTCGGTGAAGTTATGCTTCTCAAAAAAATAGACCGAGTGAATTTCCTTTCCTAGCTCATCTTTTTGAGATAGCTTGTCGTATATGTCTTCGTAGTTGTATCCGAAGATAAACTCGCCTTTGTCGTAAGTAAGCCTATTTTTTAAATTCGCGCCGACTTTTTGATCTGAAAATCTGATCTGCGGTTTTCTTTCTTCTGTAAATTTAGTTCGCAAATAATAAGGCATAAAGTTGATTTCATAGTTGTCGCTAAGCTTTAAAGAGTAATCAAGCGTGATATCAAATTTTTTATAAATTTGCGGCAGGTAAGGCTTGTTTGATTGGCGGCGATCCTCGTCAACTTGCTTTTTTGTAAGCGCTTGGCTTTGATTTTTATATTTTTGAGAGTAAAAGCTAGGAGTTATCGAGATGCTTTGGTTGTCGTTTATCTGATAAGTGATACCGCCGTTTAGATAATATCCGTTCGTCTCTTCTCCTCTTTTGTATGCTTTAGAATCAAATCCTTTTGCGCTAAATTTTAAAAACAGATCGTCATTTACAAGTCCGCCTAAGCCGATTACCACGTCTTTGTAGTTATACGAAGCGATTTTAGATGACAAATTTGCATAAAAATCTCTAGGTTTTTTCTTTGTGATAATGTTTATAACGCCACCTGCGGTTCCGCCTCCGTATAATACCGCTCCTCCTCCGGGTATGATTTCGATCTTTTCTATATCTTCAACGGCTATTAAATTTAAAGGAGTGGCTATGCTTCCGTGTCCTGCTTTTAGAGTGTTTAGATTTACGCCATTTATTAAGGTTTTAACATTTGTTTTTGCATAAGAGCCTTGACCTCTCATATCTATCTCTTCATCGCCAAACACACCCGCATTTGATATATATACTCCTGGAGCTTTTTCAAGCACTTCGGAGACGCTTTTGTATCCTCTGTCTTTGATCTCGTCAGACGTGATAATGTAAGCGTTTTTTACTTCGTCTTTAAGCTGTGTTTCAAAGCCCGTTGAGGTTACGATAGTCTTATTTAACTTCGTGTTTTCTTCGCTTGCTCCATACAAACTCATAGCGGCTATACAAGATGTAACGATAGCTATTTTGACTGTTTTAGCTCCTGAACCGTAATGCATTTTTACTCCTTATATGTAATTAGTTATTTTTGATTTACAAATATAATTTAAACAACAATATTATAACTTTATTTCTTAATCGATAATTAAAATCAATATTGTAGTTGTAAAAAAGCATAGTTTATGAATTAATTAATATTTTGTAAATTAAATTACATTATTTACGAGAATTGGTGAGCGTAGTTTAGAAGTTAGCCGCTAAATTTAGCGGCTCTATCTTGTTTAAAAAGTATTTTTAGTGTTGTCTTTGGTGTGGGTTGTGTCCGTGAGGACTATGACCATGTGGATTTTTTTGGTGAGGATTGCTCTCTCCTGCGGCTTGGCTTAATTTAAGACCTTTTGAATTATATGCCGCTCCAAATCCTTTTACATATCTTCCCTCTTTTAGTTCAACTTTTATGATATAAAAATCCGCCATATTTCTAAGTTGTTTTATAGCCGATTCTTGAGGGTTTTTCTCTGCTAATTTATCAAAAATTTCATCTCTAAGCGACGTGTCTTCTACAAATTTCGCTTCGGCTTTTACGCTAAAGCGATTTCTTGCAAATATCGTTTTAGCTTTGCTTTCGTCTTCTATAAAAAGAAGTGAAATTTTATTTGGATTTGCTTTGATTGAGTGATAGTGCTCGGCTACCGAGCTTAGACAGATGTATATCTCTTCGCCAACTCTTACAAACGGCGTGTAAGAGCCAACACACTGCATATCGCCGTGCACGCTTGAAACGATAACCGTTTTAAGAGAATCAATAAGCTCTATCACTCCTTTTTCTATTTTTTCAAGTCCGTTTCCTACGTCAATGCTTTTATAAAGAGCCATTATCTCATCTTTGTAGTTTCCGTTTACCGCTTTGTTTAAAAACGGTGCAAAAACCTCGCCCTGATCACAGTGTATGATCAAGCCGTCTTCGTTCATGTCGGTTAATTTTACGTTGCTAACCTCTTTAAAAGAACCAAATTTCTTGCAAAACGCAATAACGGTTTCTAAGTGATCCGAGTTCATATGCTCGATCGCTCTTTCCTTCATATACTCTCCTTGAAATTTAAAAAATCTCCCAATAGTATCAAAATGGAAATTAAATAATAATTAAAATCAAAAACTATTTTATTTGGCTCAATTTTCCGTTTTCGATACTGTAAATTTTATCCGCACAGTCAAAATAAGCATCATCATGGCTGATTGCAAATACGGTGTAACCCTCTTTTTTAAGCTCTCTTAAAATTTGGTTATAAAACATCTTTCTAAACTGTGGATCTTGATCCGCCGCCCACTCGTCAAGTATGATAAATTTGCGTTTTTCAAGCAGCGCAGCAACCATAGCAAGACGTTTTCGCTGCCCCTGAGAGAGATTTAGCGTGCTAAATTTATCATCTTTAACGCTTACCTTTTTATCCAAAATCATCTTTTTAAGCAGCTCGTCAATCAACTTATCGTCACTGCTTAAAACCTCGTCAAATAGATAAAAATCGCTAAAAATAGCACTTATGGTATTTGAATAAGCCCTTAAATTCTCCTTTGTGATTTTAACATCATCCACATACATATCGCCGCTATTTGGCTCAAGCAGACCTGCTAATATCATAAAAAGAGTTGATTTACCGCTTCCGTTTTTGCCTATTAAAAAGACTACTTCGCCTCTGTTTATCTCAAAACTTATATCGTTTAATGCAAATTCGTCATCGGCGCTATATCTGAAATTTATATTTTTTAGACTTAACTTATCCCAACTTTGCGGGAAATTTGCACTCATGCTAAACTCGGCCTCATAATCGTTTAGATCAAGCTTTTTTAGCTTCTCAAAGGCTATTTTTGATTTAAATAGGCTTGGGATGCTTGAAACTACCATCATGATCGGAGCTCTTAAAAACAGTATCGTCAAAGCTATGGTTATGGAGTCTTGTAGGCTTGCTACTTTGTAAGCAAGGCAGATATATATAACCACTCCGATAGCTCCTAGCATCATAGCGCCAATCCAGTTGCTGGCAAAGGAGGAGTAAATTTCTGCTTTTATGATGTTTGAGCGAAGATCTTTTGCGTTTGGTATAAATCTATCGTTATAAAGCCTCTTTGAGCGCTCCAAATTTAAGCTTAGCTCCCTGTGTCCTTCTATGCTGGTTTGATAATCCTTATATAACGTATCCTCGTTTTGTCTGTGAAGTCCGTAGTATTTGTATATATTTTTCATCGAAGCGTTGCTGATAAAGATAGTTGCGCTCATCCAGATAAGTAAAAATATAAAAATTTCATACGACAAATAGGCGATATAAAAGCTTGCAAAAGAGACGATAAGAGAGCCTTGGATGATATCGGGAATCCTTGTAAAGCCGTTTGTAAGGCTGATGATATCGCTTGATAGGGACGCTAGCAAATTTGACTTGCCGATAGCGGCTATCTTTTGGTTTGGAGTATCTAAAATTCTTTTTATAACCTGCATTCTCATATCAAAAACAAAGTTGTGTCCGATAGCCGAAAGGGCTATGCGAGAGAGTATCGAAGAGATCAAAAATGCTGCCAAAAGCCCAAAAAAGCTAATTAGTATAAAAGCGTCTTTTTGTGTTAGGGTAAGTAGGTATTTGTTGATAAAAAATAGTATCAGTATGCTTGAGCCGCTATAAATGGCTCCTAATACTATCATGGCTAGGATTTTCATGATAAAATTTCGTGAAATTTTCGGATTCATTTTTGATTTCTAACCTTTTTTGATTTAAAAATCATTATCATATCAAGAAATTTATAAATTTTTAATTTATTCTATCGCTAAAAACGCATCGTCCTCAAAGCCAAAATAGACGTTTTCGCCCGTTACAAGTCTATTGTTTATGAAATTTTCGCCGCTTGCTACGGTCTTTACCAAAAAATCTCCGATCTTTATCTTAACCAGCAAAGATGTGCCGTAGATGATAGAAACCGAGTGCAAAAGACCTTTTAAGGAGCCGCCAAAAGGCTCTTTGCTTAATATTATTCTATTTGGATTTATGGCGATCTTGCTAAAATTTTCTAAATTTTTAGGCAGGGCAAATTTTACTTCCGAGCCGAAATTTAAGATCCCGTTTTGATTTTCAAAGATATTTTTTAGCTCAAATTCGCTTACTCTGCCTTTGTGTAAAAATACCGAATCTTGCGCGATCGCGCTTAACCATTTTTCATCGTGACTTGCTATTATAAATCCGCTTTTATACTGCTCCTTTGCGTAAATAACGGCCTTTCCAAACAGTTTTGAAGTAGCAAGATCCACGCTATTTGTCGGCTCATCTAACAAATTTAACCTCGCTCTGGTAGCTAAAACCAGCCCAAATGCCACGCGCTGAGTTTGTCCCGAGCTAAGCTCGTAATTTCTTTTGTTTAAAAAGCTCTCATCAAGCCCCACAAGCTCTAACGCCTCGCCGACTCTTAGCTTAAATTCGCTCTCTTGTCCTCGACTTTTTAGCGCAAATTTAAAATTCTCCCTAACGCTTCTTTTAAGCAGCATAGGCTCCGGAAATAGGACTGAAATTTGACGAAGAGTCTTTAGGCTGGGAGTTTTTTCGCCCCAAATTTCAACGCTACCGCTATTTGGAGTTTGCAAAAAAGACATAACTCTTAAAAGCGTGCTTTTTCCGCTTCCGTTGCTGCCCGCTAAGGATGTTATCCTAGTCGTGTCGATATCAAGGCTTTTGATGTCAAGTATGTTAAATTTGCCGTAGTTTAGGCTTAGATCTCTTACTTTTATCATTTATCTAGCCTTTTTAGCTGGTGTATGGCGACATTTACGATAAAGGCTATAAAGATTAAGACCAGAGCTAGAGCGATACCCATATTAAACTCGCCCTTGTTTGTTTCAAGCGATATCGCCGTAGTTATGGTTCTCGTAGCCCATTTTATATTTCCGCCGACTATCATCGCTACGCCTACTTCAGCTACGATTCTGCCGTAAGCCGTAGCTATGATGACTAAAAGCGAATACCTAAGCTCGTAAAGCACCGTTTTTATGAGATCTATAGCGCCAAGGCGGTAGCTTTTAATAGTAAGATAGTGCTTTTTATCCATATTTTCAATCACGCTTGCAGAAAGTGAGATTACGATAGGAAGGGCTAGCACGAACTGACCCAGCATAACGGCTTTTAGCGTAAATAGCAGGCCAAATTCGCCAAAAGGACCGTTTCTAGTGATAAATGCGTAAAGAATCAGCCCTATCGCCACCGTCGGTATAGCTAGAGCCGTATCGCTAAGAAGTTTTAGAAATTTGCGCCCGAAAAAGTTATAAAATCCAAGGCAAAATCCTATCGGAAAGCCGACTAAAATAGCTAAAAGTATCGATACGCTTGAGGTATAAAGCGTGGCTTTTATCGCCGAATATGTCTCGGCATCGCCGCTTAAAAGCAAGACAAAAGCGGCTCTAATCCCGTCTAAAATATAGTCCAAAAGTTACATCCCCGTTAGTTTATAAAAGTATGCTATGATAGCACATCTTTATTTAAATTTTAAAGGAGAAAGATGAAAAAGATAGTTTTAAGTGTGCTAGCCGCTAGCGCTTTGGTAATGGCGGCAGACACCGATTTAGTTATGGCAACCACGACAAGCACTGCCGATACGGGACTTTTAGATGCGATTTATCCGGCATATAAGGCCGATACGGGAGTTGATCTAAAATGGACCGCGGTTGGAACCGGAGCGGCTTTGAAGCTCGGAGAAAACTGCGATGCGGATATACTTTTCGTGCACTCGCCAAAAGTTGAAAAGGAGTTTGTAGAAAAAGGCTTTGGAGTTGAGAGAAAGGCCGTTATGTATAACGACTTTGTTCTTATAGCCGATAAATCAATCGCGCCTAAATTTAAGGGCAAAGACATAAAAGGCTCTTTTGAGCTTATCAAGGCTGAGGGGATTAAATTTTTCTCACGCGGCGATAAATCAGGCACCGACAACAAAGAAAAGGGTATCTGGAAAAAAGTTGCAGGCGAAGTTCCTGAAAAAGACGCATGGTATGCCCAAACAGGTCAAGGCATGATAGCTACGATAAATATAGCTGCCGAGCAAAAAGGTGTTACATTTACAGATCGCGGCACATATATCAAATACGAAGCGAATATGAAAAACGATCCATCTCTTGTAATCGTAAACGAAGGTGATGAGGATCTTAAGAATTTATACTCTGTAATTGCCGTAAATCCAAAACACTGCGCTAAAACGGACATCGAAAACGCAAACAAATTTATAGGCTGGATAACAAGTGAGAAAGGGCAAAAATTCATATCCGACTTTAAGCTTATGAATAAGCCTTTATTTACTCCTGATGCGGCTACTCGCAAAAACTAAAATTTAGTTTTAACCTTTGCCTATCGTTTCGGCGATAGGCCTTTATCCTTCCTAAATCAAACTTTAAAGCCAAATTTCGCTAAACTTCATCTAAAAAAAGGCAAAATTTGCAAACCGTAGAAGAGATTTTTAGCGCTAAAACAGAGATCAAAAAATCTACCTTTATAAGTTTTCTTGTGCCGATGGCGAAATTTAAGAGCTTTCACGAAGAGTTAAAGAGCGAGCATCCAAAAGCGGTGCATATAGTTTGGGCTTACCGCGAGCTTAACAAATACGCTCAAATCGTAGAAAACCAAAGCGATGACGGCGAGCCAAAAGGCACAAGCGGGGCGCCTAGCTTAAACGCTTTGCGTGGAGCAAATTTGATAAATGCAGGCGTATTTATAGTGCGCTACTTTGGCGGTATCAAGCTTGGCACGGGCGGGCTTGTAAGGGCATATTCAACAGCCGTAAATTTAGCCATAAACGAAGCGGAGCTAAAGAAATTTGAGTTTAAATACGAGTGTAAATTTTATACGCCGTTTGCTTTGATGTCTAGATTTGAACACTACTTCAACTCACAAAATTTAGACGAATATACTCGTGAATTTAACGAAAGAGGAGCTGTTTGGAGCGCTAAATTTAAAGAGGATGAATTTGTTAAATTTTATCAATTTGCAAATATTTTTGAGAT
>JAUNLC010000079.1 GCA_030532465.1 Campylobacter sp.
ACTTCGGCGTTTGATTTGACAACTAGACCTGAGCCGTGAACCACGTTTGGAATACAGCTTGCGCAAATTTCAACCTCTTCTCCGTTTTTATGAGCGTGGATAAAGACCGCATTTTTGTTCTCTTCGCTTGTCGTTCCGCAAACGTTGCATACGTAAATTCCGTTTATTTTCATATAAATCCTTTAATTTTTTAACTATTTTAACTCTAAATTTAAAAATTTTAGGTGATTTAAATCAATATTAATTTTAACAAATTCATTTACGAATTCTCTCTTTTTGAAAGAAGAAATGCGAAAAATAAATCACAAAAAAAATCTGCAAAAACAGCCCCACAAGTGGTATCAAACATAGCAGATAAAAGACTAAAGCCGTAAATTTAAACTCATATCCTCCGCCATCCATCCAAGCTATTTCAAATTTGTTTTTGCTAAGCGTGTTTGAGCCGATGTCTATAAATAAAAGCGAGTAGTATAGGTAAAAAAACGGCACGTTGATAATGAATAAATTTAGCGCCGGCACAAACAAAAGCGGTAGAGATATAAGTAAAAGCAGGATAAATTTAGCTATGACGATACTCATAAGCTTCAATGTTCTAGCAAGCGAAATCGTCTCAAATTCGGCTATCTGGTAATGTCTTTTATTTATCTCCTTGGTTACTACGGGAGTTAAAAAGCCTGCCACAATCAGCGCTATGAAAACCGATAGTATAAGGACGAAAAATGTTCCCGTGATATAAAAAAGTGCAGATATAATCCACTTCATAAAGCCGTAAGAGAGAATTTGAGCGATATAAGGGTGAGCGCTCTCGTCTAAAAAGCTAAAATCCCCGCTTGCGGCACCCATGCTTAAGGCTGTGTAAATTTCCTTACCGCCAAATATCATAAGCGCACCCAATATAACGATGCTTAAGATAAGCGGCAGAGTTGATAAGATAAGAAATTTAGCGGTTAAAAAATCCTTAACGGCGAGGTTAAAATTTCTTATCATTTTGCTTTTTTATACTCTTTTTCTAAAGCTTCGTAAATTTCATCGATGTTCTGCAAATTTAGCTTTAAAATCTCGTTCATTACGGTATTATCTTCTTTGCCGTTCCAGACTTTTTTATAAGTTCCCTCTTTATAGCCGTTGTTTTGGCGGAAGCGGTTTAAGACGTTTTTAGTGATGTAGCACTCATATAGGGAGTTTAAATTTACGCCGCATTTAAGGCTCATCGCAAAATACACTTTAAGCAGGTCAAACAGCTGAAATTCAAACCCGCTTGATTTGTTTATAAGCATTTCAATATCGTTCATCACCTCGTAAATGCTCTCGTCTTCGATATTATAAGCATCTTTGCAAAACTCGTTAAACCCGCTTGAAGCGCAGATATCTTCGCTTAGTTTTGCCATGTCGCCTAAGTTTTTTATCTTGTATTGCTCAAGCATCAAAGACATCAAAAAGTGCCAGATATCCACAACTTCTACGCGTAGATTATCATTATCCGTAGGCCTTGAGATATCCTTCCAGTGCTTCCATGCAAAGCTATCTATGAGCTCTGCGCACTCCATATAAATGCAGCGTCTCCAGCTTATCAGCTTACCGTTTTTATTTATGCCGTTTTCCCAACCCGTTCCGTTTGTTTCATCGTTTAAAAGCTGCTGCAAATTTAGCATTTGCTTTATCATCTCGTTTGCGCTCATAAATAATTCCTTATTTTAAATTGCGAGATTATAACGAAATTTTAATAACAGCTATATTGCAAACGCTAAATTTAGGCTAAACGTATAGTTTAAAGCTATCAAGCTGCTCTATAAGGCTATCAAATAGCTTTTTAGAGTTTTCAAGCACGTTTAAATCGGCTTTATTTTGCTTAAGTAGTTCGTCAAACAGCCTTAAAGCGCCTTCGCTAACGAAATTTTTATGATTTAT
>JAUNLC010000031.1:0-6817 GCA_030532465.1 Campylobacter sp.
GATACTAACAAACACCTTGTGCTAACAGCTGCTCATCCAAGTCCGTTAGCGCGCGGAGCATACTTTGGCTCGCGCCACTTTTCAAAATGTAACGATTATCTTGTTAGTAGAGGCGTTAGCGCGATTGATTGGGATTTGAATAATTATAAGGCTGAAATTTAAGTAGGGTAAAATCTCCTTTAAGTTTATATTTTAGGGAAATAAATGAGAAGAAAAGATAGAAATTTAGACGAAAAGACGGCGCTTGAGATAATCGACAGATGCGAATATGCCGTGATAAGCTGTGCGGATGATAACGGCGGAATATTTTCGATACCTATCTCTATCGCAAGAGAGGGTATGAGCGTTTATATACACGGCGCGGTTGCAGGCTCAAAGGCTAGGCTTTTTAAAGATGGCAGAGACGTTGAGATAGTGTGCGTTTCGTATAACAAAGTGCCAGAGCATACCGAGGCTGAATTTGAAGCGATGAAGGATGATGGAGCCAAGCTTGGAAGCAGGGTTTTTACTACCGAATACAAAAGCGCGATAGCTAAAACCAAGGTTTATCCGGTAACCGATGATACAAAGAAAATCAAAGCCTTAAGGCTGCTTTGCGAAAAATACACGCCCGAATACATGAGCGCCTTTAAAACTGCGGCGATACATGGACTAAAAGCTACAAGTATATATGAGTTTAAGATACAAAGTCTAAGCGCTAAGGCGAAAATTTTGTAAATTCGCTATAGTGTATCGCTTGTTTAAAGTGTTAAAAATTTTAACTTCAAATATAATCTAAATTTGAAACTACTAATATAAATTTAAAACCTAAGAAAGATTTAATTTATGTGTAAGAAAATAGATGGTAACATCAATAAAATATAATAACAATTATTAATTTCTATATCTAAATAATAAGGACAAAATATGCATAAATTCAGCAAAGTAGCGGCTATCGTGCTTTTAGGCGCGTCTGTTTCCTTTGTGCAAGGTGCGGATGTAAAAAATATTCGTGCAAAGCATATGGATACAAATTCTACAATAGGCACAGCTCAGCTTGATTTAGTCTCGGTTACCGCAAATAGAAGTGAAACAGATGTTGCAAAGTATGCCGGACAAGTTAGTGTCATAAATCAGAATGATTTAGTAAAATCACCGTCCATTATAGAAAGTATCGCAAAGATACCGGGTGTTCAAACAGGACTTGATTATGGAAGGCAAGTCGGTCAGTCTTTTAATATCCGCGGATTTGGCTATCAAAGCGAAGAGAGAGTTATAATAGAACAAGACGGTATAAAGCGCTCTCCTTCTTTATTTTCAAACCAAATTTCAAGTTTTCGTGTAGATAATGACCTTTTAAAGAGAGTTGAAGTAGTAAAAGGCGGTTCTTCAGTCCTTCACGGAAGTGGCGCGATAGGCGGTATCGTAAGTATGCAAACAAAAGATGTGGATGATTTTATAAATCCCGGTGATAGTTATGGTGTGATGATTGGACATAGGCAAGAAAGCAATAATATGAATTCAAACCGTGCGGCACTTGCATTTAAACCTGTAGAAAATTTTGGAATTTTGTTTTATGGCAAGCATGCTGACTTTGGCGTGATGAAGATGGCAAAAGACGGACAAAGAGGCGGCGTAAAATATGCAATCAACGATGAGCGTATCAATACTGTATTTGCAAAAGCACAATGGGATATAACTGATGAGCATGGGCTTGATTTTAGTGTATATAACTATCATGAAAATTTTGTCAGTCCTTGGCAGTCGCTTTTCTGGAGCGAGCCGGGATTTGCTCCGACTGTCGGTCAATTAAAACAACGTGATTATAAAGTTGAGTACAAATACTTTCCGATGAACAATCCTTGGGTAAATTTTAGTGTGCAGTATTATAATTCGTCAGCGCAAAATCACAGGATAAGATCCGCTACCGGTCGAAGAGCTTTTGTGAATGACTATACAAATAAAGATAATAGATGGGGTGTAAATTTAAAAAATGAAAGCTTTTTCAATACGGCTTCTTTAGAACATAGGCTTGTTGTTGGTGCCGATTATGAACAACGAAAAGAAAATGCTATATTTGTAGCCGATGGAGAGCTGCTTGACTTTGGATCATTCCCAAATTTTTATAAAGATCTTGGAATTTACGTTCAAGATGTGATTGATTTTTCGAGATTAGAACTAACTCTCGGAGGAAGATTTGATAAATTTAAGCGTGGGGTAAATCTTGAAGGAAGAGAGCCTTATTCTGAGTCTAGATTCTCACCAAAAATTGCTGTAGCTTATGAAATTTTTGATGGCTTGAATTTGCTTGCAGGATACGCTGAGACATTTAGAGGACCTACTCCAAATGAAACATCAGCTGCAGGCGCTCTTAATCCTCATTATTATTATCTGCCAAACAATAGTTTAAAGCCTGAAATTGCAAAAGAATTTGAAGCTGGTTTTTCTATTGATAAAGAAAATTTGCTAGGCGATGACAGATTTTATTTGAAAGCTACTTACTATAACGGCAACATAAAAGATATGATCGCCATTAAAGAGCACCCAGAGCTTGGAGCTCCTCCTTTTGATCCTAATGCGCCAAGCAGAAGATATGCAAGATATGAAAACATAGACAATGCCAAACGATACGGATATGAAATAGAAAGTAGATATGATATAAATAATCTTAGTTTTAATTTAGGTTATGATCATACAAAAGTATATAATAAAGAGACTAAAAAAAGAATCACTGTCTATGCCGACAAGTTAACATTTGGCGCGAATTATTTATATGCTCCATGGCATCTTACTTTAGGAGCCGACGCAAACTACTGGTTTAAGCCAAAACGCGATCAATGGCAAGTTGTATCAGGAGGCGAAACATACATTTTTCACAATGAAAGATTTATGATTGTAAACTTAAGAGGTTCTTGGATGCCTAAGAATTTTGACAGTAAATTACTAAATCAAGGATTTAAGATCAGTTTTGGCGTAAACAATATCTTCAACAAAGAGTATATGCACACAAGAGAATTTGTTGATTCGAGCCGAGTTGGCAAAGGCAGAAATTTCTATATCGACTTTGAAAAGAAATTTTAACTTAAAATTTAGAGGTGATAAAGTTCGCCTCTAAATTCTTTACTAAACATAATCCTTACTATAAAGTCGCTTTTGTTATAATGCTTTAAAAATTTAGATTGGACTAAAATGACGATAAGAAAAGCTATCAAGAGTGATGCAAAAGCGATAATATCGATGATAAATGAGCTTGCCGAATATGAAAAACTTTCAAGCGAAGTTAAGATCGATGAGAGTGTTTTCATCTCTCATATTTTTGAAAAAAAGCTTGCTAACGCGTTAGTTGCCGTTAGCAAAAGCGGCGAAACAGCGGGCTACGCTATATTTTTTCACTCGTTTTCTACATTTTTAGGCAGAGCCGGCATCTATCTTGAAGATTTATACGTAAAAAAGGAGTTTAGAGGGCAAGGGATCGGTATAAAATTTATAAAAACTCTTGCCGAAATTTGCGAACAAGAGGGATTTGGACGGCTTGAATGGGAGTGCCTTGACTGGAACGAGCCAAGTATAAAATTTTATGAGAGTTTGGGCGCAAAAAGACAGAGCGGTTGGCTAAAATTTAGGCTAAATCAAG
Organism: Campylobacter sp.; assembly: GCA_030532465.1. GTDB lineage: Bacteria > Campylobacterota > Campylobacteria > Campylobacterales > Campylobacteraceae > Campylobacter_A. The sequence goes on from JAUNLC010000031.1 coordinate 3,614, forward strand.
ATGAGATATCAAGTTTGGCAGCAGAGAGGCGATAATGTTTGCTTTGAAATTTCGCCCAAAAACGCTTGATGAAATTTGCGGACAGACCCAGATCGTAGAAGTTTTTAAAAAATTTATCGAAAATGAAAAAATCCCACACAGTATATTTTACGGACCTGCGGGATGTGGCAAGACGAGCTTTGCTAGAGCGGTAGCCGGAGCGATGAGTTATGATTTTTATGAATTTGACGGCGGAAATTTAAAGATCGAAGAGTTTCGTAAAATTTTAAAAAACTATGAAAACGCGCTAAATAAACCCCTTTTTTTCATTGATGAGATTCACCGTCTAAGTAAAACCCAGCAAGAAGCGCTTTTGGTTCCGATGGAAAATTATAACGCCATAATTATCGGAGCAAGCACCGAAAATCCGTATTTTACTCTAAGTTCGGGTATCAGAAGTCGCTCAATGCTGTTTGAATTTACGCCTCTTAAAAAGGCTGATTTTGAGAAGCTGCTTGGTCGCGTTAGAAGTGAGGTTGAGTTTGAGATGGATGAAGAGGCGCGAGAGTATCTGTTTAAAAGTAGCGGCGGTGATGCGCGCGGGCTTTTAAATCTGCTTGAGTTTGCGTTAAATTTAAGCCCTAACATAACCCTTGAAAATTTAAAAATACTTCGCGCTAACGCCGTTAGTGAAGGGGTTAGCGAAGATGACACGCACTATCACTTGGCAAGTGCGTTTATAAAAAGCATGCGAGGAAGCGATGAAAACGCCGCTATATACTACCTTGCAAGGCTTATTGACGCTGGTGAAAGTGCCGACTTTATAGCTAGAAGGATGGTGATATTTGCAAGCGAAGACGTAGGTAATGCTAATCCAAACGCTTTAAATTTAGCTACTAACACGCTAGTGGCTGTTAGTAAAATCGGCTATCCGGAAGCTAGGATCATCTTAAGCCAGTGTGCGATCTATCTAGCTTGTTCGCCGAAGTCAAACTCAAGTTACAAGGCGATAAATTCGGCTTTAAAATATGTAAAAACCGAGCCCCCTTTAAAAATTCCTCCATATCTTATAAATACCGCTCCCGAAGCTAAAGACTATCTTTATCCGCACAGTTTTGGCGGCTGGGTAGAGCAAAAGTATCTCGAAAAACCGCTTAAATTTTATGAGAGTAAGGGAATCGGTTTTGAAAAAACGCTTGAAGAGTGGATAGCGAAAATAAAATTCAAAAAATAATATCGTGTTTAATCTATATTAAAAAAGTTACTATAATATCACTCTCTCAAAATAAATTACCAAAAAGGAATTGTTATGAAAAAGTCTAAAAAAGTAGTAGGCGCACTTCTTGGAGTAGCTTTAACAGGCGCTACGAGCGTATTTGCAGCTAGTGCAAACTGCGGAACGACAAAATGTGGCGGAAGCAAAAACGGTACTGAAATCAAAAAAGATGTAAATGCGTCATGCGGAACGGCAAAATGCGGAGCAGCCGATAAAAAATCTGCACACGGTAGTTGTGGAGCATCAAAAGATGATAAAGCGGCTATGACAGGTTGCGGTGCGTCTAAAAAGTAATTAAAAATGCAAAATATCACGAAATGTGGACTCGGACTTAGACGTGAGCATCTAAGTGATATTATAAAAAGCAGATTTAAGCCTGATTTTTGGGAGGTAACTCCCGAAAATTGGTTCTTTATCCCTCACACTCATCGGGCAAATTTTGAAAAAATAGCCCATGATAATCTTCTTGTAGCCCATAGCGTAACGCTATCTATCGGTTCTGATATAAAACCAAGTAAAAAATATCTAAAAAATTTAAAAGCTTTTTTGGATAGATACGACATCAAATTTTACTCAGACCATATAAGTTTTTCTACTCTTAACGCTCATCATACACACGAGCTTTTGCCTCTTCCGCTTACTCACGAGATGTTAAATTTGCTTTGTGAGCGAGTTGAATATGTGCAAAATGAGTTAAAGCGAGAGATAATATTAGAAAACGCCACTTATTATTACACTCTTGAATGCGAGATGAGCGAAACGGAATTTACAAATTCTTTGATGAAAAAAAGCGGTGCTAAGCTTTTGCTTGATGTAAATAACGTGTATGTGAATTCGGTAAATCACAAATTTGATCCGTATAAATTCGTAGACGAGCTTGATCTGTCTAAACTTGCTTATATTCATGTGGCAGGACACATGGATGATCGCGAATACAAAATGCTTGTAGATACGCACGGCGGCGATGTTTGCGATGAAGTTTGGCAGCTGCTGTCTTATACATTAAAAAAACAAAAAGCTCCTTGTATGATAGAGCGTGATAATCAAATCCCTCCTCTTGGCGAGCTTGTCGCGGAATATGAAAAAATGCGTGAAATTTGGAAAAAGGCATGAGTTTAAACAAGAGCCAAAGCAAATTTTTTAAAGAGATAACCGGGCAAGTTAAAATCTCTTCAAAAGGAACTAGACTATATACCGAGCTTATATTTAACAGATTTTACGAAGTTCTTGCTAATGCAAATCCGATTTTGTTTTCTGTGATAGGCGAAGATAAATTTAAAGAAGAAGTTAGCGAATTTATAGCTCGCGGCTATGCTAAAACTATGCTTATTTGGCAGTTGCCAAAGGATTTTAGAAAATTTATAAAAGAGCAAAAGAGGCTTAAAGAATTTGCTTTCGTAGATGATCTTTTGTGGCTTGAATTTAGCGAAGTAGAGCTTTTTATGCAAGATTTCTCGGCTCTAAAATTTGATAAATTTAGTTGGCAAAACAGATATAAAATCTCAAAAAATGCCAAAATAAAAATTTTAAATTATAAAGTGCACTTAAAAGAGTTTGCTAAAAAAGAAAAAAGCTATCTGCTTGCATACTATGATCTAAAAACCAATCAAGCCGTATACAGAGAAATTTCAAATTTTATGTATGATTTTTTAAGAAATTTGAAGAAATTTAGCGCATCTCAGTTGCTTGAAAATTTACAAAACGAATATGAATTTGATAAAAAAGCGATGAAAAAAGAGCTTGAAATTTCACTAAAAGAGCTTTGTAGCCTTAGAGTTTTAGAGCGAATTTAACTCTTTTTTACACTTTTCTTATATCAGCTCTACGCCCTTGCCTTTAACAACTTCTCCGATTATGTAGCCATCTGAGTCTGCTAACACGCTATCGGACTTGTCTTTGCTAACCACAAGCACTAAGCCAACGCCCATGTTAAAGGTTCTCATCATCTC
>JAUNLC010000031.1:6917-19580 GCA_030532465.1 Campylobacter sp.
ATATTATCATCAAATTTAAGCCCAAGTTCACTCACCACTTTACGAGCCAAAGAAAATCCGTTAGAGTGAAGCCCGCTGCTTGGAAGCGCTATTAGCACGTCGCCTTCGCGCACAAATTTACTTCTATCTATCTCGTCTATCTCGGCCATCCCTACCGCAAAGCCGGCTAGATCAAAGTCTTTACCCTCGTACATCGAAGGCATCTCGGCAGTCTCTCCTCCGATAAGCGCACACGAAGCTAGTTTGCAACCCTCGGCGATGCCTTTTACAACGGTTGCAGCACTCTTTATATCAAGCTTTGCCGTCGCGTAATAGTCGAGGAAAAAAAGCGGAGTAGCGAAATTGCAGATAAGATCGTTTACGCACATTGCCACCAGATCTTGTCCGACGGTTTCAAATTTGTTCGCATCTATAGCAAGGCGAAGCTTGGTTCCAACTCCGTCCGTAGCGCCCAAGATGGCAGGGTTTTTATATCCGCTTGGCAGCTTTATTGCGCCCGAAAAAGACCCGATACCACCCAAAACTAACGGAGTAAAAGTTGATTTTACATATGGTTTAATTCTCTCTACGAAGCTATTTCCCGCATCTATATCCACGCCCGCATCTTTGTAGCTTATCATCTTATCCCTTTGTTGAAATTTGGCTAATTTTAGCTAAAACTTGCTAAAATCGAATTAAAAACTTAAGGCGAAATTTGGCTAAATTTAAGAATGCTTTTGTGGTTACGGGAACTATCGGAAGCGGTAAGAGCACGTTTTTAAACCTGCTTAGGATGCACGGGTTTGAAGTTGTTGATGCCGATAAGATATCTCACGATGAGCTTGAGGCTTGCAAGGATGAGGTTACGGCTAAATTTGGGGAGCAAATTTTATCCTCGGGCAGAGTTGATAGAAAAAAGCTGGGCGAGATCGTATTTAACGATAAAGATGCGCTTAAATGGCTTGAAAATTTGCTTCATCCAAGAATAGATGCGAAAATTTATCAAATTTGCAGCGAGCTTGACGGTAAAAATTTGCCGTATTTTGTGGATATTCCGCTTTATTTTGAAGGACTTGGCAAGGCGGAATTTAAGGAGGTCTTAGTCGTTTATGCGCCGATAAAAACTCTTATAGAACGTGTTATGAAGCGAAACGACTTGAGCTATGAGGAGGCTAAAAACCGCGTTAGTCTTCAAATGGATATAGAAAAGAAGCGCGAAATGGCTGATTTTATCATAGACAATAGCGGAAATTTAAAGCATTTGCAGGCGCAAACTGATGAGTTTTTAAAAAATTTAAAGGGCAGATATGAGAGTATCAAAGTATAACGCAAGCGGCAATGATTTTGTTATATTTCACACCTTTGTTAGTAAGGATCGAAGCGAGTTGGCTAAAAGGCTTTGCGATAGATTTAACGGCATAGGAGCCGACGGACTTATCGTGCTTTTGCCTTATGAAAACGGCGTAAAATGGGAGTTTTATAACAACGACGGAAGTTATGCCGCGATGTGCGGTAATGGATCGAGGGCCGCGCTTTTATACGCCTTTAAAAACTCATTAACGCAAGCTAACACAAGCTTACTAACGGGTGCGGGTGTTATTAGCGGAAGCGTGGATGGCGATATGGTCGAGGTTGAGCTAACAAAGCCTGTTGGGTTAGCGGATAAATTTAGTGAAGAAGGGCGAGAGTGGTATTTTTATGATACGGGAGTGCCTCATCTGGTAACTTTTTGTGAGAATTTGAGTGAATTTGACCCAAATTTAGCTCGTAAAATGCGTCAAAAGCATAATACAAACGTAAATTTTGCCAAAGTTGAAGGCGAAAATTTGCTGGTTAGAACTTACGAGCGCGGAGTAGAGGCCGAAACGAACGCTTGCGGAACGGGCATGGCGGCATGCTTTTACGCAGGAGTTAAAAATTTAATTTTAAAAGAGCGAATTTGTGTATTTCCAAAGAGCGGTGAAGAGCTTGGTTTGAGGCTTGAAGATGAAAAGATATTTTTTAAAGGCAGGGTAAGACACTGCTTTGATGCAAATTTTATGGAGTAAGATTCGCAATATATAAAGATGGCAACTTCAAAGATAACTGCAAAATTTGATTGTGACGTAAGAGAAATTTGGGATATAGTAACCGATTTTGGACGTTATGGGTGGAGAAGCGATTTAAGGGATGTAAAAATTTTAGATGAAAATCATTTTATCGAATACTCAAAAAGTGGATATGAGACGAAATTTAGTATAAAAATAATGAAATTTTGCGAGCGTTTAGAGCTTGAGATCGAAAACGAAAATATCAAAGGACATTTTGTTGGGTTATTCTTCGCTAAGAATAATGGGAGTGAAATCGAATTTAGCGAGGAAATTTTTGCTAAAAAGTTTTTTATGAAACCATTTTTAGCAATTTATCTAAAAAAGCAACAAAGGCTTTATCTTTCGGATTTAAAAAAAAGCGTTAAATTTAGAGTGAATTTCCCGCCCAAAAGAGCGAGAAATTTGAGATTATTATAAAGCGGCTTTTACTTGTGAAGCGATTTGCGCAAAAGCTTTTGGGTCATTCATGGCCATATCGGCTAAAATTTTTCTATCTAACTCGATATTTGCTTTCTTAAGACCGTTTATGAAACGTGAATAGCTGATATCGTTTAATCTGCACGCAGCGTTGATTCTCACTATCCAAAGACGTCTAAAGTCGCGTTTTTTCGCGCGTCTGTCTCTATAAGCATATACCAAACTTCTTTCTAACTGCTCTTTGGCTTTTCTGAAGTGTTTGCGTCTTCCGCTATAAAAGCCGCGAGCCAGCTTCAATACCTTTTTGTGGCGTCTTCTTCTAACTACGCCTGTTTTTACTCTTGCCATATTTATCCTTTTTACAAATTGGCGTTCGCTAAGCGAATCTTGCCCCTAAATTCGGGGGAGTTTGAATGACCTTATGTCAAAAACTTAAACTTATATGCAAAGCATTTTTTTAACGCCTGCAACATTCGTGCTATCAACGTATTGAGGGCTTCTTAAATCTCTTTTTCTGTTGCGAGATTTTTTAGTTAAAATGTGGCTTCTAAATGCCGAGCCTCTTTTAATCTTGTTTTTACCCACTTTAAAACGTTTAGCAGCACCGCGAACCGACTTCATTTTAGGCATACTAATCCTTTTAAAATTTTTCTTACTTTGTAAGTAAGAGATGGATTATATCTAAAATTTCTTTAAAGAATTTAAATTTTGCGTTTTTGCTCTTGATTTTTTCTAAAAAAATCTTGTATAATTGCACCCACACATTTTAATACAAAGGACTAGAAAATGTCATGTCCCATGCTTAAGGCTCTTTAAAACAGGCGTTAGCCTAGTAAATGAAGCTAGATCTTCAACTCGGTTTTTAAACAATTATAAATTTTTGTCTATATCACCTAATCCATTTTTAAATACGTCTCCTCTTTATTGCAACTGCATATTTAAATTAAAAGCGGAGCAGTTTTTAAAACTAGCATTTAAACTTTACGGAAACGAATACTATAAATTTCACTTCTCGCTAAGAAAAAGCGGCTCACATCCGCCCATGTGAATCTAATCTTATTAAAACATCTTTGGTTGCAAGTCACGGTTTTACAACTCAAGATTTAAGGTTGTAATTTATTTTGTAATTTGAATTTATTTAAGGAAAAAATATGATAAAAAGTTATGTAACAGGTTTTGGAAGAATAGGCGAGCAAAGAGAGCTTAAAAGAGCTTTGGAGAGCTTTTGGGCCGGTAAAATCGATGAAGAAGCCTTAAAAGATACAGCAAAAACGCTTCGCGCAAGGCATTGGGGCTATCAAAAAGATGCCGAAATTTCCGCAATTAGCGTGAATGATTTTTCATTTTATGATCTGATGCTTGATAATATCATCACCTTTGGTTGCGTGCCGCCTAGATTTAAAAATTTAAGCGGGCTTGAGCAGTATTTCGCTTTAGCGCGCGGAAGCAAGACGGGCGTTGCTCTTGAGATGACTAAATGGTTTAACACAAACTACCACTACATCGTGCCTGAGCTTGATCGCGAAACTAAATTTGAGCTAAATGCGAGCAAAATTTTAAGCGAATACAAAGAGGCGAAAGAACAAGGCGTAAAAGGCAAGATAAATTTGATAGGTCCGATAACCTTTCTAGCGCTTTCAAAGACGACTGATGGAAGTTGCGCTTTTACCCATATTGACGCTCTTGTGGGCGAATACAAAAAACTTTTGGCTGAAATTTCAAAGCTTGATAGCGAAATTTTAGTTCAATTCGACGAGCCGATCTTTGTAACCGATAAAGATGAGAAGCTTTCAGAGCTTATCGGTAAGGTTTACGGCGAATTAAACGCAGTTTCAAATAACGTTAAAATCATATTTGCAACATATTTCGAACATGCGTTAAAGGCTGTTGATGAAGTTATAAAGACTAAAATTTACGGCATCGCTCTTGATTTTGTTTACGGACCTAAAAACAAAGCCGCTCTTGCAACTATCGCAAAAAGCGATTTGACTCTATTTGCAGGCGTAATTGACGGTAGAAATATCTGGAAAAGCAATATCGACGAAAAAGTTAAATTCGTAAAAGAGATAAAAGAGGCTATAGGGCAGAAGGATTTTTATATCGGCACTAGCTGCTCTCTTCTTCACGTTCCTTTCACCTTAAAATACGAAGAGAAGCTAAACAAAGAGATAAAAAGTTGGCTAAGTTTCGCGGTTGAAAAGCTTGACGAGATCAAAATCATCACAAAGCTTTGCAATGGCGAGGCTTTAAGTAAAAACGAGAGCGAAATTTATGAGGTCAATAAAGAGGCCGTTAAAACCCGTGCAAATTCGGAGCTAATCCACTCAAAAGAGGTTGCAAGTAGGGTTGCAAATTTAAGCAAATTTCAAAGAGACACGACGTTTGAAGAGCGTATAAAAATTCAGCATAAAGAGCTTGATTACGGTATATTGCCGACAACTACGATAGGAAGTTTTCCGCAGACGGTCGAGCTTCGCGTGCTTCGCCAAAATTTCAAAAAAGGCGAGATAGATAAGGCTGCTTACGAAGAGGGTATCAAAAAATATATCGATGATTGTATCAAATTTCAAGAGGAGATCGGGCTTGACGTATTGGTTCACGGCGAGCCGGAGAGAAACGATATGGTTGAGTATTTCGGCGAACAGATCAGCGGTTACGCATTTAGTCAAAACGGCTGGGTTCAAAGCTATGGCAGTAGATGTGTAAAACCGCCGCTTTTATTCGGTGATGTAAGTCGTCCAAAGCCTATGACCGTAGATTGGATAAAATACGCTCAAAGCAAGACAAAAAAGATCATGAAAGGCATGCTAACAGGGCCTGTTACTATCCTAAACTGGTCTTTTGTGCGTGACGATAAGCCAAGAGCCCAGATCGCCAAGCAGCTTGCGCTTTGTATCTATGACGAGATCGCCGATTTAGAAAATGCGGGCATTAAGATCATTCAGGTTGATGAGGCTGCGTTTAAAGAGGGCTATCCTTTAAGAGCCGAAAATATAGCCGAATATGAGAAATTTGCGGTTGATTGCTTTAAACTCTCGGTCAGTTCGGCAAGCGCAAAAACGCAAATTCACACCCATATGTGCTATTCCGAGTTTAACGACATCATTAAGACGATTGAAGCGATGGATGCCGATGTGATCTCGATAGAGACGGCAAGAAGCGGCAATGAACTTCTTAAAATTTTTAAAGATGTAGGATATAAGCAAGAGGTCGGTCCCGGAATTTACGATATCCACAGTCCGCGCGTGCCTGAAGTGGACGAGATGGTTAAGCAGATAAAAGCGCTTCTTGAGGTATTGCCTCGCGAGCAGCTTTGGATAAATCCTGATTGTGGGCTTAAAACTCGCAAATGGGATGAGGTTAAGCCGAGTTTGAAAAATATGATAGAAGCGGTAAAAATCATCAGAAATTCATAATTTAATAGCCCAAATATCGGGCTATTTTCAATGAAATTGGAAGTTTATGTTAAAAGAGAAAATTTTAAATCGTGAAGATGGTATTTTGCTTTACGCGCTTACTCCGCCAAAGGCTGCTTTTGAAGAGAGCAAGCTGCGAGATATCGCAAATCGCTGGAGTGACAGGATAAATAGTATCCCGGCTGAAGGGCTCGCACTTTATGATATACAAGATGAGAGCTCAAGGACTAATGATGAGAGAACTTTTGAATTTAGCGATACTTTAAGCCCCGAGGTTTATTATAAAGATTATCTCAATGTCGGCGTGCCAAGCGTGTTTTATAGCGTTGTAGGAAAATACCGCGAGAGTGAATTTAGGTCGAATTTAATCAGTAATAGCTCAAATTTACATGTTTTTGTAGGAGCGGCTTCAAGCAGAGCCAAGACAAATTTAGGGCTTGATAAAGCTTATGAAATCGCCAGAGATGAATTTGAGGATTTAATAACCGGCGGGATTTGTATAGCCGAGCGCCATTTTAAAAACGGTAGCGAGCATGAGCGCATGGCGCAAAAAATCGCTTTGGGAGCTAAATTTTTCATCTCTCAAGCGGTGTATGACGTAAAGATGGCTGAAAATTTGTTGCAAGACGTTGCAAGAGCAAATTTAAAAGCGCCGATAATCTTTACTTTTAGCACTTGCGGAACTCAAAAGACACTTGAATTTATCAAGTGGCTCGGCATCTCCATACCGCATTTGGTCGAAAAAAGATTGGCGCAAAGCGATGATATGCTAAAAACTAGCACTGAAATTTGTGTTGAAAATTTTAGCAAACTTAGTAAAATCGCTAACAATCTAGGCGTTAGCATAGGAGCTAACATAGAAAGCGTTATGGCAAAAAGAGCCGAAATAGAGGCTAGTCTTGAACTAACGCACAAGATAAAAGCATTTATCTAACAAAATATGTTAGCTAAATTTAAGCGGGTTAGTTTTACATCCCGCTTTTATCCTCTTAAATACCATATATCTTTTTTAAGTTTAAATTTGCTATCTTTTAATCTTTTATTTATTAATAAAGGTTAAATATGCAATACAATATTCAGATCATAGTGCTGGCTATATTTATCGTTAGGCTTGCATTTCTTAAACTTTCAAAAGATAATGAAAAATCCATACTCGCAAACGGCGGAAGAGAGTATGGTGCGGACAACTCAAAAAGACTTGCGATTTTGCATGTTTTATTTTATTTTTCATGTTTAGCCGAATCCATCTTTAAAAAAGCCGCTTTTGATACTCAAAGTTTGGTAGGATTTGCTCTTGTAGTATTTGCGCTTTTGATGTTATATGTGGTAACAAGACTTTTAAAAGGCATTTGGACAGTTAAGCTCATGATAGCAAAGGAGCATAAATTTAACGATCACTGGCTTTTTAGAGTTGTTAAACATCCAAATTATTTCTTAAATATCGCCCCTGAGCTTATCGGGCTTGCCCTGCTTTGTCATGCGCCGTATTCGGCTGTAGTTATCTTGCCGTTTTATGTCTTTGTGCTTTATAAGAGGATAGAGGAAGAAAATCGCCTGATAGCCGAAGTTATCATTCCAAACGGTAAAATTTAGCGGTAAATTTGCATAAGAAGATTGTTTGATAGTTTGAAGTAAATTTAAAAGTCATAAGCCCTTTGATTAGGGCTTATGTAGTTGTTTTGTCTAAGCTTTTTTTGGAGTTACGAGCATATTTACGTATCGACCTTCTATCATCGGCTCTTTATCTCTGTTGCCCGCTTCTTTTATCATCTCCCAAACTTTTTCAAGCATGACAACGCCCGCTTCCGGAGTTGCCATCTCGCGACCTTTTAGAAACACTCTAAATTTTACGTGCTTGCCCTCTTCAAGGAACTCAAGCGCATGTTTTACCTTGTAGTTTATGTCATTTTGAGCTATTTTTACCGATAGTTTAATCTCCTTAACATCGATAATTTTTTGCTTTTTCTTAGCCTCTTTTTGCTTTTTTTCTTGCTGATAACGGAACTTTCCGTAATCCATTATCTTGCAAACAGGCGGCTTTGCATCAGGGGCTATCAAAACCAGATCAAGCCCTTGTTTTTCGGCGATTTTTAAGGCCTCATCTCTTGAGATGACACCGTAGCTTGTGCCGTCATCTCCGACACATCTTACCTCACTCGCTCTTATCTCTTCGTTGAGCAATACTTCTTCTTTACTCAAAAATGCACCTCACTCAGTTTCTCCTTTAATAAATTGATAAATTCGTCTAGTTTCATATCTTTTTGCTCTCTATTATGGCGGTCGCGTAGCGCTATGCCGCGGTTTTCTACCTCGTTATCTCCAAGCACTACTATCATAGGCACGCGTTGTTTTTCCGCACTTCTTATGCGCTTATTAAGACTTTCGTTTTTGCTTGAAATTTCGCTATCGACATTGATTTTTCTAAGCTCTTTTGCGATCTCTTTTGCGTAATCTAAATGCGCGTCGCCAATAGGCACGATGACAACCTGCGTAGGAGCGATAAAAAACGGCAACTCTCCGCTTGTATGCTCTATCAAAATTCCTATAAATCTCTCAAAGCTTCCAAGTAGGGCGCGATGCAGCATTACAGGGCGTTGGCGCTCGTTATTGCTGTCTATATAACCCAGATCAAACCTCTCAGGCAGGTTAAAATCAACCTGAATCGTTCCGCACTGCCATTTGCGTTTAAGCGCATCCGTTATCTTGATGTCTATCTTTGGTCCGTAAAACGCTCCGCCGCCTTCGTCGATGCCGTATTTAAAGCCGTTTTCATCAAGCGCCTCTTTAAGAGCTTTCGTGGCTATATCCCAAATTTCATCATCGCCTATCGCTTTTGCGGGTTTTGTTGAAATTTCCATCTCGTATTCAAAGCCGAAATTTTTCATTATCTTGCCCGCAAACGCCAAAATTTCCAGTATATTTTCTTTTATCTGTTGAGGCGAGCAAAATATATGGGAGTCATCTTGCGCAAACTCTCTTACTCTAAAAAGTCCGTGTAAAACGCCGCTTTTTTCATGGCGATGTACTACGCCGTATTCGAAAAATTTAACCGGTAGATCGCGATAAGATCTGATTTCGCTTTGATAAACCTTGATATGTCCTACGCAATTCATAGGTTTTATGCCGTATTCTTGATCGTCGATCGTCGTAAAATACATATTTTCTTTGTAGTTTGCATAGTGCCCGCTCTTTTTCCATACGTCGGCTTTTAAAAGCTCAGGACCGCGAACCGGCTCATAGCCTCTATCTCTGTGCGCTTTATATAAAATTTGCTCTAACTTGCTTCGTAACCTTCCGCCGTTTGGTAGCCAGATAGGAAGTCCCCCGCCGACCTCCTCGTCGAAGGTAAATAGCTTCATCTCGGTGCCAAGCTTTCGGTGGTCGCGTTTTTTAGCCTCTTCGATAACTCTGATATGCTCTTTTAAACTCTCTTTATCGGCATAAGCCGTGCCGTAAATTCGAGTAAGCATCTCTCTTGTTTCATCTCCGCCAAGGTAAGCTCCCGCAACTCGAGTAAGTTTAAAAAATCTTAAAAATTTAGTATTTGGCACGTGAGGTCCGCGGCAAATATCCTCAAAAATTCCTTGAGAATACATGCTTACTTCGCCTTCGGGAATTCGTTTTAAAACCTCTTGTTTTAAATCATCGTCCATAAATCTTTCGCTTATGGCTTTTTTAGTTGAACAGGTTTTGGTGATTTCGTTTTTTGACTCTATCAGCTCTTTCATCTTAGCTTCGATAGCTTCTAAGTCCGCCTCGCCAAGCTTAGTTCCTGCCTCATCGACTCTAAAGTCGTAGTAAAATCCATCCTCTATCGCAGGTCCTACGAAAAATTTAGCTTCAGGATGCAAAATTTTAATAGCCTCCGCCATAAGGTGCGCGCAGCTGTGGCGAATCACGCTAAGAGCGTCTTTTGAATTATCAAAATACACAGGCTCGGCTATATTTACATTTGCACCGATGCTTTGCGTATCAACTATCTCTCCGTTTAGTTTGTATGCGATTATATCGCTCATATCTTTCCTTTTTTACCGAATATTCTTTTAAACAACAAAAGAATGATGAAAGATTTTATCCAAAATGTATTTAAGCTTTTCTTAATGTTTGGTTTGCTAAAGGTTTATCGAGTTTAAAATTTATAAGAAATTTTAGCTTTTGCGTAGAATGGTAGCTTTGATTTAAACACATCAAATTTATCAATATACTTAATTATACTTTAAGAAATTTGATGTTAGTATTTGTCTTGTAAATGGATCGTGCAATATCTCGTCTTTGCATTGTTTTGATTCATTTTTCTCCCGATTATTGTGGAAAGGAGTGGTTGCCTTTCCACAGCTTAAATAAAATACCTCAAATTTATAACTCTATATGAAAAAATAATTTTATGTTACTTTTTGAAATTTAATAATTTTGTTTTTATACTGTTTTGAGCTTAAATATAGAGTTTTTTTGGAGCAGATAGGCTTAAATTTTTATTTAGATTATTAAGTATAAATAGTAGATTAATTTGTATACATAAAGTTAAAATTTTGTTATACTTAAGCAAAACTTTATTAGCAAGGAGATTGTATGAAACCGATTTTTGCGTTTTTATTTAGTTGCTCTTTAGCGGCGGTAACTGCGTTAGCAGCCGATTTGTATGTATCAAAGGATAAAGGCTCAAACAAAAATGCAGGAACAAAAGATGCTCCTGTAAAAAATATCCAAAAGGCTATCGATAAGGCTCAGGATGGCGATGTGATACATATAGCGCAAGGGCTGTATTTCGGAACTATGGATATAGGCTATATCGAGATCAAAAAGTCAGTAACTTTGCTTGGAGGTTATAGTCCTGACTTTTCAAGCAGAGATACCGTCAAGTATCCTGTTCTTATCCAGCCTACAAATGCTTCAAACGCAACCGGAGCCCACAAGCCTGCCCTTGATATACAGACCGAAAATTTACCAAACACTCCTATCGTGATAGACGGACTTATATTTGATAAAGGCGAGTCAAACAACTATCACGGCAAAGACGGCAAGCCTGAAGGAGTTGAGACGGGCATGCTTCTTCATCCGCCTATGAAGGGTGAGCAAAAATACGTTACTACCGACACTCCGCTTATAAAAGGAAGGGCAAATAGCGACATCACTATACAAAACTGCTTTTTCTTAAACAGCCCAAATTACGGAATTATGCTTGGCAACAGAAAAGGTAAGATACTCATCAAAAACAATGTTTTCGTAGGCAACGCTTTTGCGGGCGTTGAAATTTTCGGCACTTCTGCCAAACCACACGAAACCAAGCTTGAGCTAGCGTACAACACCATACTTTTTAACTGGTCTAGGACAAAAGATCTGTCATCGTTTGGGTATGGCACTAGAATTATGACAAATATGGACTATAACATCCATCACAACATCATAGGTCTTAGTATCCTTTCGGGTATCGCAAATACAAGGATTGATAAAACGAAAGAGATCGAAGTAAACGACAACCTGTTTTTCTTAAACAGAGAATTTGATATGAGCTTGCCTTCTCAGGGCGGAATTTTTATGAAGATCAAAGCGGCTGATTTTGAGGAGATAGAAAGCCTCAAAAGCGCTTCGGGCAACAAAGAAATCACCGATCTTGCAGGGCTAAAAGACGCGATAAACAAGGAGTATCTAAACGGATTTTTAAATGTTAGCTATACCGAAAAGACCCTACTTGATCCAAATTCTGCTGCAAATATGCTTAGAGAGACTATGGGACTAAACAAGCAAGGCACGATAAATTCAAAGGTAACTATGTATGCTAACAAATACCCGCTGCAAGACGCCTTTAAGCTTGTGGGTGCGGTAAGCGGCTACGGCGCTCAGAGTATGAGCGATAGCGGATCAACTCAGCCTGTTGCGGCGCCAAGCGCAAACGAGTCCAGCCAAACTACACCGCCTGCAGAGCAGCCAAAGCAAGAGCCTGCGCCATCCATGGAAAGTAACCAAACTATGAATTCTCAAGTTAGTGAAGCTAAAATTTCAGAGCCTGCTAGCCAGCCGACTGCTTCCGAGCAGGGTGCAAGCGTTATGCCAAGTGAAGCAAATAAAACTATAGATATGCCGGCACAGCCTGAGCCTGCAAGTAACGAAGCAAACGCTACGAGATAAAATTTAAGCGGAGCGAGTTATAAAATTTGCTCCGTGATACTCAAATTTATCCAAATTTAAACGTAACTTTTTGTTGTATATTGTTTAAAAAAATAAATAAAAACTTACTTTTTTATTAACAAATGTTTTTATTTGATGTATAATTAGCATAGGATGTAACTTTATTAAAAGGAGCTCTTATGCGAAGTTTTTTAAAAGTTGGTCTAACCCCCCCTCATATTATCTCTAGCTCTTGCAAGCTCGCTTTATGGCACGGATATCACCATAGACGCAAGCACTCCAAACACTATTTATGATCCTTATATTAAAAATGTAGGCAATCTTGAGTTAAAACAATTTGCTTTGAATGGAAACAACAACACTATCACATGGAACGCAACTCCCGCCACCTTAACAGAAGATATAGGCATCGTAGCGGGATATATATACATCACAGATGTAAGCGGAAATACTCTAAATTTCAACGGCAATACAACGAATTTTATTAAAGGCCTATATGGAGGATACACAAACAAGATAGCCAGAGGTAACACCTTAAATATAACAGGTGGAAATGCAAGCGGTTATGTTGTTGGAGGAGAGGGTATGAAAGGATCCGTAAATAACACTTTAAAAATTTCAGGAGGAAATTTTAC
>JAUNLC010000032.1 GCA_030532465.1 Campylobacter sp.
ATAAGCAGGCGTGTTAAATTTGCGTCTTTATGCCAAAATACCAAATTTACGATTATCGCGGCAGGTATTAGCGCATTATTCATGATGGCCAAAGTGCCGCTATCAACCTCGCATGCGCCTTTGTTCCAAAGAAAATATCCAAGTCCGCTAGCTCCTACTCCAAGCCAGAGCAGAACCAAGCCCTGAGTCATATCAAGCGAAATTTTCTCAAAGTTTCCAAAGATTCCAAACGCCGCGCCCGTTACTACAGAAGCGCCTACGAAAAACCAGCCAAAAAGTC
Organism: Campylobacter sp.; assembly: GCA_030532465.1. GTDB lineage: Bacteria > Campylobacterota > Campylobacteria > Campylobacterales > Campylobacteraceae > Campylobacter_A. The sequence goes on from JAUNLC010000032.1 coordinate 281, forward strand.
CTTTTTGCTCGCTAAATCCTTTGCTTTCAAGTAAAAATTTATATGCGCTCTGCCCTACGCCAAAGCATAAATTTGCGCCTTGCACCAAGAAAAATCCGAGCCAAAAATTGCTATTTACGCCTCCGTATTTTATAACAAATGCGCCCAAAACCGCAACCGCAACGCTAAGCAGATAAAGCGGTCTAAATCGCTTAGCAAAGATATCATAAACAACGCTTACATAAAATGGCGTAAATATCGTAAAGAGCGCTACTTCAGGCACACTTAAATATAAAAAGGAGTTGTAATAAAACATATACATAGCTCCGATTTGAACGGCTCCGATAAGCGAAATTTTGGCATACATCGCAGCATTTTTCGCTTCAAATTTCATAAACGGCAAAAACACAAGAAGCGCCAAAACAACGCGCGAGAACGCAGCAAAGTAGCTATCAACCCTGCCTGCTAAAAACTCGCCTATCAAACTAAAACTAAAAGCCCAAAGCAACGTAACAAAAATGAGTTTATTCACCGATTATCCTTAATAAAAATTTTACAATGATAATAAATTAGCCTTAAATCTAGCTTCCCGCTAGTCGCGATCAAATTTCAAAAATTCCCTCATCATGCAAGCTCCATTCGCTCCGGCGTCTTTGACTTGGCTTAAATTTTTAAAATTTATCCCGCCGATAGCGTATGTTTTGATGTTTAAATTCGCACAAATTTCTCTTAAAAACCCCACTCCTTTAGGAGTCTCATTCTCGTGACTTTTAGTCTTAAAGATATGCCCTGCCACTACATAACTTGCGCCTAAATTTTGCGCCGTTATCGCCTCTTTAAGAGAGTGGATAGAAACTCCGATATTTAAATCCTTCGTTTGAAACTTACTAATTTTTACAAACTCATCAAAAGGCAGATGTAAATTTCTAACACCAAGCTTTAAGGCGATATCTAAATGCGTATGTAAAATCAGCCTAACTTCTGAATTTTTAGTGATTTTTAGAACCTCTAAAGCCAAATTTTCATATTCGCACTCTCTCAAGTCCTTTTCTCTTAAGATAATTGCATCGGGCTTTTTTTCGCTAACTATTCGCGATAAATCGCTTAAAAAATCTTTGCTTAAACGGCGATTTGTAACGCAAATAAGCTCAAACATAGATATGATTGCTCATTACGGGTTGAAGATTAAGCGCGCGGATATCGGCATAAATTTCATCCACTCCTCTAGTATCGTCTATCTCAAACTGCTCGTCGCCCTTTTTGGCGGTATCGGAGTGAGTGCCTACTCCCACGCTAACCCCTGCTGAAATTTTACTAGCGGCTACTTTTATGATACCGTTTCTAAATTTCGCACTCTCGCGCGTTGAGATCGTGATATTGGCAAAGGGAAGAAAAATTCTATAGGCGCAAATCACCTGAAAAAGGCTTTTTTCATCAACTTCGCCCGCATTTACTTCGCTTTTATTCTTAGCAGGTCTTAGCCTAGGGCAAGATATCGCGATTTCTGCATGCGGGTATTTTTGCTGGATAAAATTTGCATGAATCGCCGTAGCAAAGGCGTCTTTTCTAAAATCATCAAGCCCAAGCAAGGCCGCAAACCCAACGCTTCTCATCCCACCCATAAGCGCTCTTTCTTGAGCGTTAAAGCGGTAAGCAAAGCTCATCTTTTGCCCGCCGATATGAACTTGCGCGTATTTTTTGGGGCTATATGTTTCTTGAAAAACTATAACATAATCCACGCCACACTCGTGCAAATAGGCATATTCACCCGAATTTAACGGATAAATTTCAACGCCAACGTTGCTAAAAAGCTTTGAAGCCTCTTTGCAGGCTTCACCGATATAGCTTAGATCGCGCTTTTTAGCGCTCTCGCCCGTAAGTATCAGCACATCTTTAAGCCCGCTTTTTGCGATATTTTCAAGCTCTGTTTTTACCTCCTCTATCTTTAGTCTTAGGCGCGAAATTTTATTGTGCGAACTAAACCCGCAATAAACGCAGTTGCTATCGCAAAAATTTGAGATATAAAGCGGAGTAAAAAGCTCTATGCCATTTCCAAAATATCTTTGCATCTCAAATTTCGCACGCTGCGCCACCTCTTCTAAAAACTCGCTCGCAGCAGGACTTAAAAGTGCACGCAAGCCCTCTATATCCACTCGCTCCATCTTTAGCGCTCTTTTCACATCAGCCTTTGTGTAACGCTCATATTCGTAGCTTTCTCTAAGGCTTAAAACCCTATTCATCAAGCCTTCGTCTATGCGCTGCATGCCGTCCATATAGCTCATCACGTCAAAATTTTTCACGCCCTACTCCAAAAATCCGCTTAGCGGACTAGACGCTCTTGCTATTTCGCTCACCTCGCCAAGCCCTGCTAGATACGCAAGCCTACCCGCCTCAATCGCCAAAGCAAAGGCTCTAGCCATCGCTCGCACATCACCCGAAGTTGCAATGGCGGTATTTGCCATCACCGCAGCGCACCCCATCTGCATCGCCTCACATGCCTGAGAAGGAGCTCCGATACCCGCATCAACTATCACGGGCAAGTTTATCTCGTCTATTAAAATTTTTATAAATTCGCGAGTGGCAAGCCCCTTGTTCGTGCCTATTGGAGCGCCAAGAGGCATCACGCAAGCAGCGCCCGCGTTTACAAGATCGCGCGCGACGTTTAGATCAGGATACATGTAAGGCATCACGACAAAGCCCAAATTTGCAAGCTTTTCGGTCGCTTTTATCGTCTCATAGTTATCAGGCAGAAGGTATCTGCTATCTTTTATGCACTCAACTTTTACGAAGTCGCCACATCCAAGCTCGCGCGCAAGTTTTGCGATACGCACCGCTTCATCGGCGTTTCTGGCTCCTGAAGTGTTTGGCAGGATAGTGATATCTTTTGGGATAAAATCAAGTATATTCTCGCTTCCGCCCTCATTTACTCTGCGAAGTGCGAGCGTAACGATTTGAGCCTTTGCGTCCTTTATCGCAGCCTCCAGCAAGGATAGAGAAAATTTGCCCGAACCCAAGATAAAGCGAGAGCTAAATTTATGTCCTCCAAGCTCTAAAAAATCATCCTTCATACTCGCTCCTTTTTGCTCTGCATAGCCAAATTTAGCACCAAATTTGCCATCATTCCGGCGCAGATACTCACTCTTGAACTCATCACACCCTCACTCATATCGCTTGTTTCATCGCCGCAAACGTAAAATTTATCGCTTATCTTTCGCGTCCTTATCTCGCCTTCAAGTCCCGACATGCCGCTGCTTGATATAAGAGTTGCATTTAAATTTGACAACACGAAATTTGCAAGCATCGCCTTTTCTTCGGCACTATCAAAAGCCTCGCAAACTATATCACAGCCCTTTAAAATTTCTTCGGCATTTTGCTCGGTGATCTTTTCTTGCACCGCCTTAACTTCCACATCGGCAATGTTTTGCAAAATCTCTTTCAAAGCCGCCACTTTTGATCTACCGATATCTTTTTTAAAATAATACTGGCGATTTAAATTGCTCTCTTCAACCGTATCAAAATCAATTACCTTAAGCCTATTTAAACCAGACCTCACAAGCATAACGGCTAAATTCGAACCTATCCCGCCAGCTCCGCAAATAGTTATATTAAGATTGTTAAGAGCCTCTGTCGCGCCTGCTACATTTCTTTTAAAAATTTCACTCATCAGCCGCCTCCAACAAAGCAGACTATCTCCACTCTATCGCCATCGTTTAAAACGGTATCAAATTTATCTTTTGGCAAAATTTCGCCGTTTATTTCGGCTACGACTCGCTGGGTTTTGAAATTTTTACTTGAGAGAAAATCCTGCAAACTTCGCCCTATAAATTCGCTCTCGTCTTTTCCGTTTATTATCAGCATTTTTTATCTTTGGATCAAATTTGTATCAGAAGTAGCGCATCTTCCTACGTCGGCATTACCCGCTTCAGGTCTAAGGGTTTAAGGCTTGCGCCTAATCTCAGCTAACGCTCCCCCGATACATGCGTGATTATAGCTTATTTTTTTAAATTTGCCCTTTGATTTATACAAATTTAAAAGCCGTAAAATATATATTGATTTATTATTTAAGAAGTTATATAATCTCTCATTATCATAATTTACAGGAGGTTAGGATGAAAAAAGGTCTGTTTTACATAGTTTTAAGCTCATGCTTGCTTTTGTTTTTAGGATGCGCTGGAGGAAATTCGCCTCAAACCAGTGTAAAAATGATGCAAAATATTATTTTGCCTCCCGTTGATAACCACAACAAAACCATATATATAAATGCCAAAAATATAAGCGGTGAAGATATAAATTTAAAAGAGTATCTTGAAGATGGGCTTAAAGCCAAAGGATACAAAATAGTAAATGACGCGAAGGCGGCTACGTTTGTTCTTACCACAAGCGTGGTTTCATTTGAAAAAAAGAGAGATACAAAAAATAAAAAAGAGGATTACGGTATAGGTAAAGCCGTTAAAACAGAGACGAATTCTGCCGTAAGAGAGACCAATAAATCAGCCGCCGACGTAGTTTCAAACATCAGCTCATCATTTGTGGGCAACCTAATGGAAAATTTCTCAAGCGGTATGGTTTATGAGATGAAAGTCGATATAGTCGTAAGCCAAAACGCCAAAAACAAGCAAACCGATAAGAAAAGCTACACAATAGGCACGGCAGACGGCAGCATGAAGCCCCAAGATGCGATAAAAGCGCTTGAAAGTAAGGTGGCAAAACAGATAGCCGGTATATTTTAACACCTATATATTTTTCACACTCAAAAGGGCTGCGATAAGTGCATAAAACAGCACAGATACGCTTACCGCAAGCCCAAATACGCTAATGGCGTTAGTCGCGCTAAAGCTAAGCATAAAAAACGATATAAAGCTGGTTAGCGCTGCGGTTACGATACCAAAAATGCGCTCATCGGCACTTAAATTTTGATTTAAAGCAAATATCATATAATCAATCCCGACCGCGCTTGCTAAAATTAGCCCAAATACCGCAAAGATATTTATATGAACTCCAAAAATAACGAATAAACAGAGTACAGCCATGATACCAAGCGATATAAGGCCCATTATAAGAGCGGATTTCACGGCGCCAAAAAATATCCACAAAAGGATAAAAGCTATAAAAAACGCGATAAATTTTAACAAAACCGCGGATGACTTCGCATCGGTTAAATTTTGATTTAACGCGCTTACAAAATCTACCGCAAAAGCGTTATTTAAGCTCAAAACTCTACCTATATCATCGCTTTTTTGAAGGCTTTTAGCGTATATAACGCTTGAGTTTTGATCAATCAAAAATCTTTTAAAATCTTTAGCTACATTGAATTTTAAAATTTCATCAACTCCCAAGGTCTTGATTTTTGAAACCTTGTCAAATTCGCTCTTTATAAGCTCCTCATGAAATCCTAAATCTGTATAAATTTTTATTATAGCTTCATCGCTTTTAGCCTCTTTAAAGATACTTTTTATCTCTTCTTGCTCGCTTTTACTAAGCAAAATTTTTGAAAGAGACTCATAAGTTCCAAGCGCCTTTATGGCTTTTAGCTCTTTTAAAAGCTCTTTTTCTGCCTGCAAGATATCCTTATCGCTCTTAACCGCTATCATAACGCTTGCCGTGCCAAGTCCGCTAAGATCGGATATCTTTTTTGACTGCTTGAGTAAAATTTCGGGAGAATTTGCGTAATCTCTAATATCATCGCTCTTGGTTAAATTTGATAAATTTACAAACAAAATCAAACCTAAAAACAAGCTTAAGATAACGATAAATTTGAGACCGATTTTACTTGAAAAAACAGAGCATTTTTTTTGAAACTCATTTAAAATTTTGTTAAAACCTAAGCTTTGAGTAAAAATTTTTCCTTCAAAAAGAATCGGAAGGCAAAAATATGTAGATAAAAATGCGGCAAAAAGGGTAAAAAAGGCAAATACCGCAACCTGCCTTAAAAGCTCAAGCTCGGAAAATACAAACACCCCATATCCGCTCATAGTGATAAATAGCCCGAGCGAAAATATGCCAAGCATTGGGCGCATACTACTCTTGCTTATAGGCAAATTTTGGTTTTTACTAAGCCAGTGAAGCGCAAAATCAAGCATCAAACCGACCAAGCTCGTGCTTATAATAATAGCCATGATATGAACTTTTTGAAAGATCAAAAAAGATGCGCTAAATCCGCAAGCAAATCCAAAAAATACCACGAAAATAATAAAAAATATACTAAATTTTCTAAACGCAATGAGTAAAAAAGCTCCGCTCAAAAAGAGCGAAACAAGGCTCATATAAATACTCTCTTTATCTCCTTGCGCTTTTGCAAATGCCGAATAAATCGCCGCAGAGCTTATAAAAACTTGCGTTTTATCTAGTCTGTTATAACTTTTTTCACGATCTAAATTAGCCTCGTTTTTGGCATTCATTTGATCGGCCATAGCTCTTATATCGTTATAAAATTTAATCAACTTGGGCGCACTATAACCCTCTTTTAACCTTGCTTTTACAAGATAAAATTTACCCTCTTGGCTTTTAATTTCAAGCATTAAATCAGAAATATTGGGGGCGATTTTGGAGTTTGTGAGGCTTAAACGGCTTGAGAGTGCAAAAAAGTCATCATTTGCGCTTAAAGGTTTAAAGGCAAATTGGTTAAAAAAGCTTTCTGCGCTTTTTTTAAAAAATAGCTCTTTATCCTCCTTTATCTCCTTATACGCTTCATCGCTTAATAAAGCCAATTTAAGCTCATTTAGCTCGCCGGTATATGCGTTTATATTGACATCTATTTTCGCCTTAAACTCATCAAAGAGATTATATTTAAAAGCCAAATTTTCGCTGTTTAAAATAAGCTCTTTTGAATTGCTAACAAGAAAAAACTCATTTGCAAAATCTCTTTGCATAGATTTTAAAATCCCAAATTCTTTCTCGTTTCGCTCAAAATTTATAAGCGCAAATATATCGGTTTCAATCCGCTTTATTTGGCTTAATATATAAAATATACAGATTAAAAAAATAGCCAGAAATATCGATAAAACGGCGATTTTTTTCATTTTATGTCATAAAATTCATTTATCGTTTTATCTCCGCTTACCTCATCAAGCTCAAGCCTTTTAACAAATTTATCTCCGCTTATGGAAATTTGGGTAAAAATTTGCTTTAGCAGGATATTTTTGGGAGTTAAAACGATCCGCCAGCCCTCATTTAAGGATAAAATCTCATAGTCAAACTCTTTTTTAAGCTCGCTTTCATCAAGTTTGACAAGAGCCAAAAAAAGCTTTTCGTCAAAATTTTGAGTCGTTTTAACAAGCTCTTCGCCGTTTTTTTGAAAGATTCCATCCTTGTTTATCACAACTTGGGAAACTATAGGTTTTTTACTGCTCCAAAGCAGTTCCGCTTGGCTTAATTCAAACGACCCGAAACTTTTAAATTCGTTTTTAAAGCCCTTTAAAATTTTAGTCTGAGTGAAATTTCCGCTTATATCTTGAGTTTTGATACCGCTTTTTATCTCCTCAAAATCAACCGCAAAGATGCTTAACGCAAGGCTAATTATTAATGTTGTTTTTTTCATCTTGATACCTTTTTATGGCATTTTTAGCAGGCTCTGGCAAAAGCAGGCAGGTTTGCATACTTTGCATATCAACCGCTATTTGAGATGTGCTAGCTACGCTTAATTTCTCTTTGGTTTTAGCGTCTCTTATGATATATGCAAATTTTAAAAAGCTATCAAACTCTTTTAAAATCGCCTCTACCTCAATCTCATCTCCAAAGAAAATAGGCTTAACATACTTTATCTCAAGTTTTACTACGGGAAAGGCAAATCCGTCTTTTTTCATCATCTCATAGTTATAACCTATCTCGTCAAGCAGCTCGCAACGCGCGGTTTCAAGGTATTTTATATAGTTTCCGTGCCAAACTACATTCATACAGTCCACGTCAAAAAACTGCGCTTTCATAACCGTCTTTTTTGAAATTTCACCCATCACTGCCTCCAAAAATCAAAAAAGTTAAACCACTGCGAAGGCGTTTGAACGCATTTTCTCTCTAGCTCGCTTACGTAAGCTTTAAGATACGACTCTACGCTTGCTTGCCTATCTCGCGTTAGCTTTACTTCGTCTGCTATCTTAACGAGCTCTATTTTAAATTTATCTTCAAATCTCTGACACCAAAGAGAGCTTATGCCGACATTTAAAATTCCCGCTATCAAATACGGTCCATAGTTAAATTTCGCCTCCTTGCCAAGAAAACTAACCGTGCTAAATTTATCCCCGCTTATAGGCACCCTATCTCCCATAACAGCTATATGAGTGCCGCTATCTACGATATTTTTAAGCTCCAGCATAGATCCCACGTCAAGCTCATTTACAAGCAAAACCCTAACGCTTTCGCCGCTTATCTTGTTTATAATCTCGGTAAATTCCTGAGTGTTTTTACTGTAAGCTAAGATCACCATATCAAGTCCGCCGATCTTTGTTGAAAGAGCTTTGCAAATTTCCACGTTGCCAAGATGGCTGGTTAGTAAAATTTGCCCTCTTTTTGCATTTATCAGCTCGCTTTTTATCTGCTCTAAATTTACCACGTCAAGCTCACTCATGCCTATTTCTCCGCGCCAAACTCTAAATTTATCGCAAATAGCAATTCCAAATTCATAAAAATTGCTAAAAACTCCGCCGTTTTTTAAACTCTCATCACCTGTAAATTCCGATAAATTTTCTCTAAATTTTTGGATATTTTCACGCTCTTTTTTTGAAGTTATATAGTAAAAAAACACTACGATTTTAACCATAAAATTTAAAAGAAACTTTGGCGTATATTTGGTTAGAAAAAGAGTTAAATTTAGTAAAAATTTATTGCCGCGCTCCTTTTTTTGCCACCATTTACTATCGCTTTTTATACCGCCTAGCTTACGATAAATAAATTTCGGCAGGCTAAAAAAGCATCTAGCGTGCATAATGCCGATTAAGACATTATCTTTTAGCATTTTAAAATGAGATACTCCGTTTGCCTCATAAAAGACCCTGATATCTATCCACTCCATCTTCACGCCGCTTCTATAAGCATTTACAAGGATTTCGGTATCAAACTCCATCCTATCGCTCTTGCTTTTTGATATGGCTAACTCAAGCTCTTTAAGAGGATATATCCTAAAACCGCACATCCCGTCTTTTATATCTGCGCCAAGAGTGTTGATATATATCCAAAAATTTGTGATCTTCCTGCCGTAAACCCTTGCCTTGGGAGCGCTTTCATCATATACGGGAGCGCCGCATATCAAATTTTGAGGGGATTTTTTTGAGAGAGCTAAAAACTCTCCTATCGCATTAAGATCGTGCTGAGAGTCCGCATCTATCTGAAAAAGATGGCTAAAGCCTTTTTCAAGCGCGAATTTAAATCCATCTTTCATAGCAGCACCCTTGCCGCCGTTTTGATCGCGAGTTAGCAACATGACCCCTTCAAGCTCCCTTAATACCCGCTTACTATCCTCATCGGAGCCGTCATCGACTATAATGATAGGCAGCTCATACCTCTTAAGCTTGCTTACAAGCTCGTTTATACGCAAAGGATGATTATAAAACGGGATCAAAAAGGCGTATGCGCTCATATAGGTCCTATCCTACCGCAAGAACAACGCTCGCCGTTGCAAAATATCTCAAAATGAAGCTTTTCTCTGCGCTTTTCAAAGCAGACGCTTAGTTTATCGTTTGGCTGAACAAATTTTGTGAATTTTAAATTTTCGACAATGATACTATCTTTAAACTCTATACCCACGCTTTTAGCAAGCTCATATACGAAATCGAGTTGAAAAAATCCCGGAAGCAAGGGCAGTTTATAAAAATGATGGGTAAAAATTTCAAGCTCTACGCTCATAACGGCGCTAAATTTGTATTGCCATGTATCGCTTTGCTCTTTTACCCATACAGGCGAGCTATCCTTAAAAAGAGCGTTTTCAAACTCGCTTTTTAGAAATTTACCCTGAGGGTTTCTAGGAAGTTTTTCCATGATCTTAAAATGTCTTAATACGTTTTTAAAATCGGGCTTTAAAATTTCTTTTAGCTCTTTTACGATAGCGCTTTTACCCCCTTGCCTAAATTTAGCAAGCCCCGCTTCATTTAACTCAATAAGCGCGGTCAAACGAGAAAATTTAGGATGAATTCCGCAATAGCAATCAGATAAAATTCCACTGCTACAAAGTCTTTTATCAAGCTCATCAAGGCTTATGCGCTTATCGTTAAGCTTAACGACTCTATCAAGCCTTCCTTTTAAGATAAGCCTTGAATCTTGCACCTGCGCCCAATCATTGCTTTGAAAAAATTCGCACCAAGGCGAGCGTATATTAAGAGCCTCTCTCTGGTCAAACCCTGCGCTTACCGCGTCAAAAAGCATAAGTCCCCCACCTAAATTCCAAGCTATCGTCCCTGTCTCCGTGCTTCCGTATATATCGATAATCCTTGCGTCGCAAAGCTCTTTTATCCGCTCTCTAAGTTCGCTTTTTAGCTCCGAACCGGCAGAAACTATGGCGGCAAGATCTTTTATCTCCTTGGCTCTTGGGCTTTGAACAAGCATCCTAAGAAGCACGGGAGAGGTGATAAATATATGATTAGCAAGATTTAAGTTAAAAATCGCCTCTGGATAATTAAGCTCTTTTGAAAAAGCCTTTGCGCCAACCATCATCGGTAAAAACACCCTATAAGCAAGCCCGAACATATGCTGATGAGAAACGCTTGAGAAAAATATATTTTGAGCGCTAAAGCCAAATTTAGAGCTTAGATACTCCCCTTCGACAACCATATCTTGAAGCGATTTTTCCACATCCTTACTTTTGCCCGTAGAGCCTGAGGTTTTAAGATAAAATTTTGACTCTAAACTAAGCTCTTTATCACAAATATTTTTATGCTCCAAAAATTTAGCAAAATTTTCATCGTTTACATAAGCTCTTTCGCCGCTAAAAATAGGTTTTGCAAGCAAGTACGGCTTAGCCGTCGCCATCATAGAGCCAAAAAATGCGACGCAAAACTCAAATGCGCCGCTTAGATGAATCTCAACCTCTTTTATCCCTTTTTGCTCTATATAGCCTGCAAAAATTTGCGAGTTTTCAAAGATATCTCTATCGTCATCTATAAATTTAAAATTTTTTAACCTATCTATAAATTTCATCTTTTTACGCCCTTTAAAACAAAGAATTTTCTATATAAAATTTCGCCTCCAAACAGCCCAAATATCAAGATATAAGACACAACTCCCGTATAAAGACTCCAATAAATTTTATCCTCGATCAAAGAGAGCCAAAGGGATAAAACGGCGTTAAAAGCAAAAAATGCGCACCAAATTTTAGTAAGATTTCTTGTGTAAGATATGATTTCACCGCTTATTTTTCTCTCTTTAACTCTTGCTAGTTTTGTTATAACGGCTTCACTTTTTAAGCTATATGTAAATACGAATAAAAATCCAAGACTGATTATAACCGGATACAAAAAGGCTAAATTTTCACTTTTAAACAGTATGCAAAATAGAAAAAATCCGCTTAAGCCAAAGCTTGCAAGTCTTAAATTTCCTCTTTCAAAAACGCCTCTAATAGCCCATAAAATTCCAAGCAAGAGTAAGATAGTTGATTTAAAATTTACGGCAAAAAACAGCACAAACGGATAGCTTATGCTGGCTATCGCGATGATAAATTTAACAACTTTAAGCTTCAAATTTCTTCGCAACCGCCTTGACTATATCTTCAAGAGTCCTTACGCTCTTAAAATCCTCAGGCATAAGCCTATGTCCCGTCTTTCGCTTGATATGATCGATAAGATCAATGGCGTCTATGCTATCTATCTGCAAATCCTCGTATATGAGAGTTGAAGGCTTTATCTTGCTCTCATCTATCTCGAAAAGCTCCATTAAAGATGATTTTAAAATCTCAAAAATTTCTTCTTGTTTCATCGCTAATTCCTATTTTCATAAATAAATTTTGCAAGCGAATGCACGCTGTAAAATATCTCTTTTAGATTAGCCGTCTTTGAGTCAAGCACAAGCCCGTATCTTTTTTGCACTGCAAGTCCAAGCTCCAAAGCATCAACACTATCAAGCCCTAAACCCTCATTAAAAAGCGGCGCATTTTCATCTATATCGGCAGGCTTCATATCCTCTAAATTTAAAGCCGAGATGATAAGCTCCTTTATCTCGTTAATCAAATTTTGCATCTTTAAACTCCTTCTTATAAATTTCACTTATATGCTCATGCAGCTGTCTAACCCTTAACGCCGATGATTTATGCGGTAAAAAACCGCTTACGTCAAGGCAAAAAAGCTCTTTGAACTCATATTTTATCATAACATCCGGCGTCTTATACCAAGGTTGATCTTTAGCAAGGCTTCTTGGGTGCATATTTATGGCTATACCGACAACTTCGCTTGCAGCCTTTATGGCTATATGAGAGGCCGCTTTATGAAAGGTTATTTCGCCTTTAGTGCGTGTTCCTTCGGGAAATACTATAAGAGCTTGACCGCTTTTAAGAGCCTTTATACTTTTATCCAAAAGCTCTTCGTTTTTGGTATTTGATATGTAGTTGCAAGCCTTTATAGCCGCAAACAAAAAAGGATTTTTATCAAGAGAGCCCTTTACTACGCAGTTTGCCCGCCTTATTTTGGATATCAAAAAAACCACGTCCAAAAGCGACGGGTGGTTTGCTACTATGAGTTGCGAGCTTTTATTAAGAGGCGTTGAAATTTCAAAAGTGTAGTTCATATAGCCAAAAAGTCTTAAAATTTGGATAAAAATTTTCCAAGACACGCAGACTATGTCGCGAGAAAGGTTCTCTACAACCTTAAATTTGTTAAGCCTTAAAATGACAATCGGGATGAAGATCAAGTTGCCTAAGATACAGATAAATCCAAATATAGTAAAAAGAAGCGCGGCGATAGTTTGTTTAAAAAATAGCTTAAGGCTCATAGTCCCATAGCCATGTGGAGTTTTTATCGCTACTAAGCCAAGATGATTTTGCGTTAAGATCAAAATTTAGCAGAAATTTCATCAGTAAATTCTTATCGCTGGCAGCTTGTTTTGAGATCTGTTTTAACTTTAAATTTTCACCTCTACCAACAACCATAGCGACCATAAAAGATGGTAAATCTTGAGAAAAATAGCTCTGATTTACCGATTCGTGATAGCCTAAAATCAAGACATTTTTATAGCCGTTTTGGATATGAAGCCAAGCTTGCAAAAGAGCGTATTCAAGCGTGGCATAAGCGCAAACGGCAGAAATTTCATGATTATTTTTCATGCTGATACTAAGAAGCGATGAGATGGCGTTATGAACGGATAGAGAAAAAGATGTCGGAGAGATAAGCTCGTCTCTAGCCAACAAATTTTGAAGCTCAAAGCATCTGTTTATCTCTCCTCCGTAAGAGCTAAAAACTACCGGCATATCGATATTTCCAAGATTTTTAGTAAGGTGAAAAGCACATCTTGCGGCACTGCTTAGCCGACGCCTCTCAAGCGGCGGAATGTGAGAGATATCAAACTCCTTTTTATACCTCTTAAGCTTGTCGCAAGATGTAGCGTCACCTATCAATATAGCGTCAAAAAACTCAACCTTAAAGCCCAAATTCATCACTTTGCGATATCGCCCTTTAAAGTTACGCCCGCCATAAGAGCTCCCGCTCCGCATTGAAACTGAGTTTTGGAATCAAAGGGCTGCTTTTTATAATATCCCGTTAAATTTATCACCCTAGTGCCGCCCTCTTTAACGGCTCTTTCTTGAAATGTTTTTATAGCCGATAAAAACGCCCATTCGCATGCTTCTTTATCGCTTTTGTTAAAGGCGTTTGTCTTTTTGTTTGCGGTTAAGCCCTTTTGTAAAATTTTGCCTTTCGTGCCGGAGCCAAAGCTTAGCTTAATGTCCTTATTTAGCACTTCAGCCGCCTTAGCAGACTTTAAAACTTCATCAATGGAAAAATAAAGCACATCGTCACGTGCGCTTAAATTTAAACCAAGAGCCAAAACAGCTATGCTTACAAAAATTTTCTTCATCATCTCTCCTTTTATCTAGCTACATCGCCTTTTAGTCTAACCGTAAATTTGTTGGTATAGAGGCATTGAAATTCCGTTTTAGAACTAAACACTTTGCCGTATAAAAAGCTTACTATATTTACGGCTTTTGACCCTTTTTCTTTTTGAACTCGCCTTTGAAAAGAATTTACGGCGTCCAAGAAAGCTTTTTCGCATTTATCTTTTTTATCGGCTACTTCGCCTCTTTGTTTTCTACTTGCCGTAGCTCCTATCACAACTCTATCCGCCGTGTAGCTATCGCCGAATTCCACTTTTACGTCAGGCAATATATATTTTTTGGCTAAAGGATTTTTAAACGCCTCTTCAATGCTTAGATTAAATATCTCATCGGCATTTAGACTAAAGGCCAAAACCAACAAAAACAGTATCTTTTTCACTCTTGCTCCTTATTAAATTTTCTTAAATATCAAAGAGGTATTAACCCCGCCAAATGCAAAGTTGTTACTCATAACAAAATCCGTTTTTATCCGGGTTTGCTCTCTTAGATAGTTTAACGGCGCGCAATCTTTATCAATGCTTTTTAAGTTTATCGTAGGAAAAAACCTTGCTTCTCTCATCATCATTATGCTAAATATCGCCTCAAGCCCGCCACACGCTCCAAGAGTATGCCCCAAATAGCTTTTAAGAGAGCTTATAGCTATATTTTCGCCAAAGAGCTCATTTGTAGCTATGCTCTCTGCGATATCGCCTTGCTTGGTTGCCGTTGCATGAGCGTTTATATAGCCTATTTTTTCGGGACTTAAATTTGCATCTTTTAAGGCAAGTTGCATAGCGCCTTTCATCGTTTTGCTTTGTGGTCTTGTTACGTGAGTGCCGTCGCAGTTTGAGCCAAACCCTACAACTTCGGCATAAATTTTAGCTCCTCTTTTCATGGCGCTCTCTTCGCTCTCAAGTACAACTATGCCCGCTCCTTCGCCAAGCACAAGACCGTCTCTACTAGAGTCAAAAGGCGCAGGTGAAAGCTTAGGCGAGCCGTTTTTAACGCTTGTTGCATAAAGCATATCAAAGACATAAGCTTCACTTGGGCACAGCTCCTCGGCTCCGCCTGCAAGCATCATATCTATCTTGCCGCTTTTTATACTCTCATAAGCGTATCCGATAGCGTGAGAGCCGCTGGTACAGGCTGACGAGGTCGGGATGATACGTCCCGTTAGCTTATAAAAAAGAGCGATATTAGCAGCCGTGGTATGAGGCATCATCTTGATATAGGTGTTTGCATTGCAACTGTTTTCGCCGGTGCTTAAAAGCTGAGCCATGGATAAAATAGACTCCGTGCTGCCCGTAGATGATCCGCATGCAACGCCCATTCTGCCGTCCGTGATACTATCATCATCCAAAAGTTCGGCATCTCTTAGAGCAAGACCTGCGGCTTCAACGCTATATCTTGAAACGATACCAAGACTTCTAAGCTGCTTTCTATCCCACTCTTTAGGGGCGTGATAGTTTAGTATGGGAGCTGCAAGGCGAGTATTTAAATCCTCATATCTATCCCACTCTTTCATATATACTACGGCGTTTTTTTCGGCTTCAAATTTGGCTTTAACTTCATTCCAACTTTTGCCAAAAGCGCTTACTATACCCATACCCGTTACAAAAACACGCATCAGCAAAGACCCCCGTTTACCCCTATAACCTGCCTGGTTATATATGATGCATCCTCGCTTAGTAAAAATTCAACCAACGGCGCTACCTCCTCCGTTTTGCCTGCACGTTTAGCGGGAATTGTCTTTAAAATTTCATCCATAGGCAAATTTGCATCTATCATATCGGTTTCAATAAGCCCGGGAGCTACGCAATTAACGGTTATATTGCGCGAAGCAAGCTCAACCGCTAAAGCCTTTGTAGCGCCTATGAGCCCTGCTTTGCTGGCAGAATAATTTACCTGACCGCGGTTTCCCATAACACCTGAAACCGAACTTATCACAACTATTCTAGCGGGCTTTTTAGATCTTATCATCGGCATAAGCGCAGGCTTTAAGACATTATAAAAACTATTTAAATTTACGTCTATAACGTCAAACCAATCATCTTTTTCTATAGCGACGAAGGTATTGTCTCTAACGATTCCCGCATTTAAGATCACCGCGTAATAAGCTCCGTTTGTTTCTATGTCTTCTTGAATGTTTAAATTTGCCTTTTGCGTATCGCCGACATCAAAAACAAGGCTTTTTAAACCAAGCTCTTCCTTTAAGCTTAAAAGAGCATTGCTTTCGCTTCTGCCGTGAAGAACAACCTCGTATCCGCTTTTTACAAGCCTTCTTGCGATCGCCTCTCCTATGCCCCTACTTGAGCCTGTTATCAAAACTCTCTTATTTTTGCTCATTAAACATCCTTTGCACAAACTCATCTTCGGGGCTTAAAACATTTAAAGTAGCGCGCGCCGCAAGCTCTTTACCCGCATATAGTTCGCAGTCATATACGCCAAATCCGCTCTCATCTTGGATAGAGCAGGCGGCCTTTATAAAAATTTCCTCCCCTTCATTTAAAAAAGGCTTGAAAATTTCAAATTTTCTACTGCCAAGCAAAAATCCAAATCCGGACTTAAGCCCCTTTAACTCTCGCATCTTAGAGTCATATACGCCAAGCGCTTGAGCCATCATTTCAATACTTTTATGTGTAGCGAATTTACCGTCTTTTAAAAATTTATTTCTCTTATTAAGCACGCTTTTAGTCTTTATATATCCTGTTTGAAACTCTAAAATTTCATCTATAAGCACTATCTCAGAGCCGTGAGGAAGATAATCCGCCAAACTCATCTTACTCTCCTAAAGACTATGGCTGCATTGTCTCCGCCAAAGGCAAAAGATAGTGACATAGCCGAATTTACAGTTGTTTTTATATCAGATCCGATCAAATTTATCCTTTTTAAAGCCTCATCATAACAGCCATCGTAAAGATGCATAGGCAAGGTAGTCTTTTCACCTTGCATACAAAGCATAACGCATAAAGCGCTTTCTATGGCTCCTGCGGCTCCTAGAGTATGACCTATCAAAGGCTTTATCGAGCTTGAAGGAGTATTAGGAAACACTCTATTTACGACATCTGCCTCAACCTGATCGTTTGCCTCAGTGCCCGTTCCATGCAAATTTAGATAATCAACATCGCTTAGACCGGCTTTTTTAAGAGCCTCTCTTATGCAAATTTCTTGCATCTTGCCGCTAAGTTCGGGTTGAGTCATATGAAAAGCATCGCAGTTTGAATGCTCTCCGCACATCACGACATCTGAAATTTCATCTTTACTAAGGACGAAAAGTCCGACTCCTTCACCGATATTTATCCCATCGCGATTTTTTGAAAACGGATTTGTGTAGTTTGAGCTAAGTATGCCAAGCGAGTCAAAGCCGTTTATAGTAAGAGTGTTTAAACTATCGACTCCTCCGCAAATCACCGCGTCGCAAATCCCGAATTTTATCAGCCTCTTTGCCTCCATCAAAGCTTTAACTCCGGAGGTACATGCCGTAGATACTGCAAATGTCGCCGAACTTAAGGAGTAATGATGAGCTATAAACTCGGCAGGATTAGCTAAAGAATTTTGGTTAAATCCGAATTTGGCAGCATCAAAAATTCCCGTTTTAGCATAGTGTGTGAATGTTTTATAGTTCTCCTCAACACCGCTTGTGGTAGTTCCTATCACGACTCCTACTCTATCTTTACCGAATTTTTTTATGGCATCTTTGATATAGCTATCTATCTCAAAAAGAGCGCTTAATACAATGGCATTTGTTCTTGTTTGAAGCTGAGAAGGGGTGTCCTTGCTAAAATTTTCAAATTCCGATTTTATGCCTGCTAGCATAAACTTCTTATCTATCCTAAAGCCTCCATAAAGAGATAAAAACCTCTTTGCTTGCTGCAAATTTGAAAGGTTTTCGCTCGCGTTTACACCTGCTGCACTGATAATGGAAGGCTTACTAACGTATATCAATACTTCTTACCTTAAATTTTTCTTGATTTATCAAAAACTCCCTTTCATCCTCTTTAAGCGATATCATCTCAAGAGTTTTTATAAAAAGCTCGTTATATGAGCTATTTGGCGGTAAAAATCCAATATTTTTAAACTTACCCTCATGCGTCAAAATTCGCCTTGCCAAAGGTGCTCCAAGCGCGCTTATTAAAGTAAAATTATATCCATCGTCTACACGGGCCACATAAAGCGTATTTAAACCCTCTTTAGTAGCAATCTCAAACACTTCTTCATCAAATTTAGCCAAATTAGGCAATTCAAATTTAGCGGCGCATGCAGATAATAAAAGCGACAAAAAGATTAATCTTGCAAACATAATTCTACTCAAATCACAATCCCATATTTATAAAAATTTGCAAATTATATCTTTTTTACCTTTAAAAACTATAGAAATCATAAACAAATCATTAATAATAAAGCTTTTTTTAATGTATTTTTCATCATCAAGCGAATCTACTATCCCAAGCTCGCTAAAACTTAAATTTTTAGCCTTTAAAAGGGCTTCTTTGCAAGTATAAATTTGATAAAATTTCTCTTTGCTTTTTGATTTGCCATACTCCTCGACTTCATTTTTTGTAAAGCAAAATTCACTAATCGCGTTAAAATTTCGATCTTTCATCTCTTCTAT
Source organism: Campylobacter sp. (assembly GCA_030532465.1). Classification (GTDB taxonomy): domain Bacteria; phylum Campylobacterota; class Campylobacteria; order Campylobacterales; family Campylobacteraceae; genus Campylobacter_A. Next base: position 18,871 of record JAUNLC010000032.1, read on the forward strand.
ATCAAGTCCAAATTTTCCTTTGCCAAAAAGCACTCCGACACAACCTTCTTTATGTGCGATACAAAATTTTAAGCGTTTTTTAAATTTAGCCTTTATGGCACGAGAAATTTTAAAAGAGCTTGAATTTAATAAATTAGGATGCTTTCTTATCCTTCTTTTATCGGTTCTATCGAGGGTTTTTGAATTAAACCTGAGATCTTTTTTAAATAAAAGACAAAGGGTTAAAAAGTCTTTCAAGATTATTCTTTTACTCTTTACTTTATCTTCACCCCACCCTACTTCACAGCCTCTTTATTTATACTCTCTTTATTCTCTTTTATCTTCT
>JAUNLC010000033.1:0-16867 GCA_030532465.1 Campylobacter sp.
GAGCAAATTTCAGAATTTGTAAAATCAAACGCTAAGTCTATCAACCAAGCTTTACAATCTTTAAATGCAGGCTTTCAAACCGAGATAGTTAAATTTAGCTCCGATTTATCGACCAATACTCGCCTTGCAAAATTAAGCAATCCGTTTAATAGCGATCTTGCTCTTGCATATGCCGTTAAAAATTTAAGCGGCGAAATGTTTGCGGATAACGGCGACTCTATGGCCTCAGTTGTAAAATACTATACGGATAGATTTAATTATGATAATAACTTATGGGGAAATATCATAGGAGTCAAAGGCAAGGTAAAAGACGGCGGTAATCCTGAATTATACGGATTTACTTTGGGATACGACAAAGCATTTGACGATACGATATTTGGAGCTTTTATCACTTACGCCAAATCAAAAGTGAATTACGATAGAGTTAAAAACGAAGCGGATAACTATCAAATAGGCGTATACACAAGAACATATATGGATAATCACGAGATAGACGCTAAATTTTCAGTCGGCGTAGCGAAAAATGAACTTGATAGAAGTGTTAAAGTAGGTGCAAATACACTTAATCAAACAGGTAAATATAACTCTACATTCACATCGTTTAACCTAGACTACGGATATGTTATGAGTATCGACGATACTACTTTTGTTAAGCCGATAGTAGGATTAAACCACTCTTTCGTTAAAAACAAAGAGTTTAGAGAAAAAGGAGATCTACCTCTACACTATAAAGCCAATAGATCCAGAATCCTAAATGTAAAATTGGCGAGTGAATTTAGAAAATATGTAAGCGACGGCAGTTACTTATACGTAGCGCCGGGACTAGAAAGAGAGCTTTATAAAAGGGTTGATGATAGCGTAGTAAGATTTATAGGGTCAAGCAAAGATATCATCTTTACAAACAAGGGTAAAAAATCTACATACTTTACCGTTCAAACGGGAGCCGATTTTAAACTAACCGAAAATTTAAGCACAAATATTAACTTTGGAGCGAAGGTTAAGTCAAAAAATCAATTCTATAACGGAAATATAGGATTAAGGTATAAATTTTAATTGAATTTGTGGTTTTAAAGTCTCCGAATAACGGAGACTTTAAACTTTAGATCTTTCTTACCACTTCATATCTCTCGCCAGGTTTCATTTCGATGATCTCCCACGGCAAGCCTTGCTTCATAAGCTCGTCCATAAACGGTTTAGCGTCAAATTCTTCCATGTTAAAGACACCTTTGCCGCTCCAAATTCTCTTGGCGACCATCATCGAGCCTATCATCGCAGGAACGCCTGTCGTGTAACTAACCGCTTGTGCGCCGGTTTCAGCGTAGCAAGCCTCATGATCGCAGACATTATAGATATAGACTTGACGCTCTTTGCCGTCTTTGATACCGCGGATCACGCAGCCGATATTTGTCTTGCCCTTAGTTCTTGGACCAAGGCTCGCAGGGTCAGGAAGCAGGGTTTTTAGAAACTGTATAGGCACTATCTTCATGCCGTTATGCTCTACCTCGTCTATGCGAAGCATGCCGACGTTTTCAAGGCATTTCATGTGAGTTAGATAGCTTTGCCCAAAGGTCATAAAGAAGCGAATTCTCTTAAGCCCTTTTATGTTTTTAACCAAGCTCTCAAGCTCTTCGTGATAGAGCAGGTAGCTATCTTTCACGCCGATTTTTGGGTAATCCCACTGAAACGAAATCTGCATCGGCTGAGTTTCGATCCATTCGCCGTTTTCCCAATAGCGACCTTTTGAGCTAACTTCGCGCAGGTTTATCTCAGGGTTGAAATTTGTGGCAAATGGATATCCGTGATCGCCCGCGTTGCAGTCTAGAATGTCGATCTCGTGAATTTCATCGAACAAATTTTGCTGTGCGTAGGCGCAAAATACGTTTGTTACACCTGGATCAAAGCCGCTTCCAAGCAAAGCCATAGTGCCTGCGTTTTTGAAGTCGGCGTCTTTTGCCCATTGAAGTTTGTACTCAAATTTCGCAGTGTCAGGATGTTCGTAGTTTGCCGTGTCTATATAAGGAATGCCCGCTTTTACGCATGCGTCCATAAGCGTTAGATCCTGATAAGGAAGCGCTACGTTTAGCAGTAAATCAGCCCCCGTTTGCTTGATGAGTTCTACAACCGCATTTGTGTCATCAGCGTCGATTTGAGCCGTATTTATCGTAACTCCAAGGCGCTCTTTTATAAATTTAGCTATCGCGTCACACTTGCTTTTTGTACGGCTTGCAAGCGTGATAGTGGTAAATACATCGCTATTCATCGCGCATTTTACCGTAGCTACTTGGCTTACTCCACCCGCTCCGATAATTAAAATATGTGTCATAATATTTCCTTAGTTTTGAAATTTATTTTGATTTTATCAAAAAATTATGAAATGTAAGATAAGTTGCAGGTCGAATAAAATTTGATATTTTGAAAAGAAATTCGGTCAAAACCGCTAAATTTCAACCGAATTTGAAGTGTTATTTGCTGTTTCTTGAGAGATATTCACCGAGCGAAACTAGCTCTTTATCGTTTATCTCCGTCTTTCTAAAAAACGGCATACTATGCTTTCCTTGCCTTACAAAAAGTGCCACAAATTCAGGAGTTATATCTGTTCTTTCTTCTAAATTTGCAGGGATTCCGGAGTCTTTATAAAGCACGCCAAGAGCGTTTGTACCGGGCATTCCCGCACCATGACACGGAAGGCACCATGTGTCATAAATTTTCTTTCCCTCCGCCTGCTTTTCGTTTAAATTTCCAGCCATACAAGCTAAAGCCGTAAGCGCCACGCAAGCTGTTATCTTTATCAAATTTCTCATTTTTTACCGCCTTTTTCTCTACTGTCTCTTACGTATTTTGGCCAAATTCCGCCACGTCCCGGAGCTATGATGCCGTTTGGATCGATGGTGTCTTTAAGCTGCTCGATGAAGCGTCTTAGGATGTGGTTGTTAAACGAATAGGTATTCATAACGTCATCTTGAAATGTCGGTGCCGCACGGTAATCGCCCCAGCCGTTTGCCGCCGCTACTTCAACCATCTTTCTATATACTTTTCTCATCTTTTTGTTGTGTTCTACGTCTGTTCGTGAGTTGCCAAAGCCAAGCATGAAACAAAACGCGTGATACATCCAGCTTCTAGGATGTGCAAACGGAGTTATCGGCGAAGGCATGCCCATCTCGTGAAATACGTCTATATAGACCTCTTGGCACTTAAGCAGTTCGCGTCCGTCGCGCGGTATGATAGGCGAAAACCAGACGTGACCGTCTTTTGGCTCGATAGTTTCGCCTCTAGTGCTAAGCCAGAAAATTTCCATATTTGGGATGCCAAGACTTACTTTGTGCTTCATCTGCTTGATCTGTTCAGCGCTCATAGGCAGGGCAAACTCTTGCACCATCTTTATCTCTGCGCCTTTTATCTTACTAAAGCGTTTTTTGACGTATTCGATATTTGCATATACAGCCTCTTTGTTGCCGTAAATCGGTATATCTATCTGCTAATACGGAATTTTATTTCTTAGCGCGTAGTCTTGAATTTTCTCAAGATCAGGTTTGCCGCCCTTGCTTGTTAGGTATGATTTTAACTCCGCGTTCATCGGCTTACCGTAAGGCGGATTTAGCGGGCTTCTATATAGCGGCCAACCCACGATAAACGAGTCTTCAAGGTAGTTTAGATTTTCAACGATCGGGATGATATCCTCTCTCATCGGCGCAGTTAGCGAAAGCAGGGCGTAGTATTCGGGTTTTGGCATCATCCAAAAGCCCATTTTGGTTACGATTCCAAAATTTGATTGGGCAAATAGTCCATCCACGTAAGCGCCGTAACCGTATTTGTTCTCGGCAAAGGTCTTTGCTCCCGGAAGCGCTCCCATACCCGTTCTCATCAGCTCTCCGTTTGGAAGCACTACTTCCATACCGCAGTGAGCGCCGAAGTGGTCGCGATACATCCCGTATGTATAACCCCAGCCGTGATCTAGCGCGTTGCCAACAGGACTGCCCCAGCCTGGATCTGGTATATCCATCATCACGTTTAGATTGTGCTTTTCGCAGTATTCATAAAGCTCAAAGTATGTAACTCCAGGCTCTAGGATACAGAAATTTCTCTTATCGTCAACCTCTATGATCTTATTCATTCTTTTTAGATCGACTACAACGTCACCGCGGCGATTTGGCGCACTTGAGCCGTAGCCTAAATTTTTACCCGTTGAGATAGGAAAAAGCGGAATTTTATGCTCGTTTGCGATCTTTACTATCGCTTGGACCTCTTCTACCGTTTTTGGCGCTACCGCCATAGAAGGCACAGCCTCCGTCTCCTCGTCCCACTCAGGCGAGTAGGCGTCTCTATAAAGATCAACATCCTCTTTTTCGGTAAATACATTTTCAGCACCGATCGCTTTTTTAAACTTTTCGGCCGCCGCTTTGAAATTTTTCTCATCAACTCCTACAGGAAGTATCATATAACCGCTCCTTTCACGTTTCTTGACGCCATTATCCATGAGCATAGCCTCATCTCTTGCTCCCCTTTATTTGGCGTTATTAGTTTAAATTTTTGACTATCTCTTTCAAACACAAAGCTACTTAAATTTAGCGCCAAATTTTGCTTCCATTCGCCGCTTTTTAGGCTCTTGTTTATCTTTTCGCTCATGCTTGAAGATGTCGTTATCTCATGCGAGATGACTCCATTTTGTATGGCGTGGGTGCCGCTATGAAATAGCACAAATCCGTAATCTTTAAGCAAATTTTGCATAACAAAAAATGTCTCGTAGCTGCTAAGCCCTGCTATGACGCTGTTTGGACGGGTTTTAAGATCTCTTGTAAGCTTAAAATAGATATCCGAGATATCGTTATCCACCTTGTAAATTTTAGCCTTTGTCCCCGTTTTTAGCGACTTGGCGAAACTCTTGCTAAAGTCTAAATTTGCATCGTATATGAGGTGGGTGTAGTTAAATTTTTTCTTTAGCACCGCGCTGTCTTCGCTTAAAGTATCGGCATATACTCCGCTTGTGAGGCTTATGGTAGCGGCTAGCCCACAGCCCTTTAGGAAATTCCGTCTGGAAAACTCATTCATCTGCCCTCCTTAGAAATAAAAAAGTAATGTTTTAATGATAAAATGGTAGCTGGAATTATTTATAGATAAGATAATTTTTCAGTCTTAAATTTGATTTGTAATTAATAATTAAACTTATATCTAAATTATTTTAATTAGAATGATTTATAATTTTACGAAGCTAAAATTTTTAAATTTATATTAGTTAAACTTCCTTTTAATACTTTTAAGCACAAATTTAGCCAGTTCCAAGCCCTTTGAGCGGTGAGAAATTTCAAGCTTTATATCATCATCAAGCTCGCCAAGAGTTTTATCAAAGCCGTTTGGGATAAATAGCGCGTCATAGCCAAAGCCGTTTTTGCCTCTTTCTTTAGTTATCGCGGTGCCGTGCATAAAACCGTGCATGCTAAACTCTCCAAATTTGCTCGCGATAGCAATGCACGCTGTATAGTGGGCTGGCGATGAGCTTAAATTTAGCGCCTTTAGTTCAGAAATCAGCTTGGCTCTATTTGCCGCGTCCGTCGCCTGCTCGCTAAATCTAGCCGAGTAAATGCCCGGTTTTCCGCCAAGAGCATCAACGCTAATGCCGCTATCATCGCTTAAAGCTATAAACTCATCTTGCAAATTTAGCTCGCAAATTTTATTATAAACCGCTCTTGCTTTAATGAGTGCGTTTTGCTTAAAACTATCGCCGTCCTCGATTATCTCAAAAGGTTTGCAAATCTCGCTTAGAGCGTAAATTTCATACTCTTTTAGGAAGCTTTTTATCTCTTTAACCTTGCCTTTATTTGATGTAGCCAGTAATATTTTCACGATTTGCCTTTTTGAGAAATTTAATCGTGATTTTACCTAAAATCTATTTAAAATTTAAAAATATCTTAGCCATTTTAAGGTAAAATCTCTATTTTTAAAAGGAAAAATTTATATGTTAAAAAGCGTTTTGCCTCTATCTTTTATCATAGGAAGTAGATTTTTTGGTATCTTTATCATCTTGCCGGTTATCAGCGTATATGCTTTGGAGCTTGATCGCTCAAACGAGTTTTTAGTCGGAGTTTTAATCGGCGTTTACGCGCTTACTCAGGTCATCTTTCAGATACCTTTCGGCTATATTTCAGATAGGTTTGGACGCAAGATCACTTTGCTTTTCGGGCTTTTGATATTTATCGTGGGAGCCTTGGTTTGCGCTAACGCAACCGATATTTATACCATGATTTTGGGTCGTTTTATCCAAGGTGCGGGCGCTATAGGCGGAGTTGCTACGGCGATGATAAGCGATAGCACCAAAGAGGAGGTTAGGGGCAAGGCTATGGCTATAATGGGCGTATTTATCGGCATAAGCTTTGCGTTATCCATGCTGGTAGCTCCTGCGATGAGCGCTAAATTCGGACTTTCAAGCCTGTTTTATCTAAGCGCCGCACTTAGCGCTTTTTGTATCTTGCTTTTATACGCCGCCGTTCCAAAGGAGAGTAAGACTTGGCATGAAGAGGCGAAGACTCCGTTTTTCAAGCTGCTTTCAAACAAAAATTTATTCCTTATGAATACGACAAATTTTATGCAAAAGATGCTGATGTCCGTTGCGTTTTTCATCATTCCTATCGCTTTGGTACACAACTTTGGCGGCTCTAAAGAAGAGCTTTGGAAAATTTACGCCGTTTCAACGGTGTTTGGATTTATCGCAATGGGCTTAGGCGGCGCAATGGGCGAAAAAAGAGGGCTTGGCAAGCATCTTTTGATACTTGGTATCGTGCTATTTATCGCCTCTTATCTGTTTTTTGCATTGGCAAATAGCGAACTTGTCTTTTGCATAGGCGTAGTGCTCTTTTTCGTAGGATTTAATCTGCACGAGCCTATAATGCAGTCAATCGCCTCGAAATTTGCAAAAGCGAACGAAAAGGGCGCGGCTCTTGGAGTGTTTAACTCATCTGGCTTTATGGGAAGTTTCATAGGCGGAGTGGGGGCTGGAGCGTTGCTAAAGTATTTTGATTTGGATGTGCTTTGCGCCGTTTTTATCGTGCTTTGTATCATCTGGCTAGTGCTTTTAAGATGGCTTGATAATCCCGTCATCTTTAAAAATTTATACATTCCGCTTGAGACTGAGGCAAATTTAGGCCTTTTAAACGGCGAAAGCGGAGTTATAGAAAGATATAAGACCCCAAGCGGATATGTCGTGAAATACAACTCAAATATCACAAACGAAGAGAGATTAAGAGCCCTGCTTGGTTGCTAGGAAGAGGCTTGGATAAAATTTATGATGTTCTTATAATCGGAGCCGGGGCTTCAGGGTTATTTTTAGCCGCGAATTTGCAGGGTAAAAGCGTAGCCATACTTGAGAAAAACTCCTGTGCAGGCAAGAAAATCCTAGCAAGCGGTGGAGGCAGATGCAATATCACAAACCGCTATATAAGCGCGCAAAACTATTTAGCAGATGAGGAATTTATCGCTCGCACGCTTTTAAATTTGGATTTTCGCGATGTCCTTGAGTTTTTTAGCGAGCTTAAATTTGAAGAGATAAAACAAAATCAATTTTTTTGCAAAAGCTCGGCAAAGGACGTTTTGGCGGCACTTTTAAAAGAGGCTAGAGGGGCGCAAATTTTTTATAACGCAGATGTTAAAAGCGTGAGTAAAAATCAAAATGAAATTTTTGAGATCGCAACGCTAGACGAGAGAGTATTTTACGCGCAAAATCTAGTAGTAGCAAGCGGCGGACTAAGCTATAAGGCTCTTGGCGCAAGCGATGTAGCCTATAAGATTGCCGAAAATTTCGGCCTTCAAGTAAGCGCTCCGTCTCCTGCCTTGGTTGGATTTACCGTTCAAAAAGATGAGTTTTGGTTTAAGAATTTAAGCGGCGTTAGTTTAAATGCTGAAATTTCTTTAAATGCAAAAAATATAGCCGAGCGAAAATTTAGTGGAGATGTTTTGTTTACGCATAAAGGCATTAGCGGACCTGCGATTTTAAACGCTTCGTTATTTTGGCAAAAGGGCACGATGAGTTTAAATTTTCTGCCCAATTTTAGCTTTAAAAATTTAAACTCAAAAAAGCAGCTTTCTACGATCTTACCGCTTCCAAAGCGATTTACTCTTGAGTTTTTAAGCTCGAAAAATCTATCCGATAAGCCTTTTAGCGAGTATGAACGCAGTCAAAAAGATAAAATTTTAGAGATTTTTAACTACAGATTTGCACCTGCGGGAACTTTTGGATTTGAGCGCGCCGAAGTTACGAAAGGAGGCGTTTTTACAAGTGAGCTAAGCTTAAATTTTGAGAGTAAAAAAGAGGCGAATTTATACTTTATCGGCGAGGCTGTGGATGTTACGGGCATGCTTGGAGGATATAACTTTCATTTTGCATTTTCAAGCGCAAAAGCCGCCGCAAACCACTTAAATTCAAAGCCAAGATAAATCATATAAAATATTTAACCGAGCTTTTTATAAAGTCTTTAGGCAAAATTTTAAACTCGTCGTAAAACATCTTTGTAAAATGGCTTTGGTGCTTAAATCCAAGCGCTTTGGCAACTTCAAAGATATTCATATCCGAATTTTGCAAAAGCTCTTTTGCTCTAAGCATCTTTTGAGCTCTGGCAAATTCGCAAGGAGTCTGCTTAAAAAGCTGTTTAAAGCCGATTTTAAGCTTAAATGAGTTTAGATGAACCGCTCTTGCAAGCTCTGAAATGCTTGGAATTTTATCGGCTTGCGAAAGTAAAATTTTAGCTTTTTCTAGCGCGCACAGATCAAATTCGCTTAGTGAAATTGGCTCTTTTTTATCGCCGCGATTAATGCTTGAAAGCTCGGCGTGAATTATGTCAAAAACTCTGCTTTGAAAGAAAAATTCACTCAAATCGTCGTTAAAATCGCCGTTTATTATCTGGCTTAGATATAGCGCGCTCTTGTTTTGTATGGGCGCTAGTTTTAGCACTTTAGCTTGCTCTTTAGGCAAGAAATTTTGCACTATATTTGGATTTAATATTATGCCAACCGCTCTGTTTTCGCCCTTTAAGCAGGTGGCTTTAGTATTAAAAAGCTCTTTTGCAAAATATATCGAAGCGGTGTTTGAAGCGATGTTTAAACTTAAATTTTTGGAATAAAACCCGCTATCTCCTTTGATGTTAAATCCTATCATAAAGGTATCTTGCCTGAAATAATCGCTATAAATTTCTAAGTCGTCCTCAAGAAAGCTTGTGATGTCGTAAAGAGAAATTTGATCATTTACGGTGCGCTTTTTTATCTTGATTTTTGAGTTTTTAAAAGCGAACAAGAATTCATTTGCGCCCTTAAATTCAACCTCTTCGTAAAGCTCTTTCGAATTTATTTTATAAGCCAAAAAATACCTCCGATATAAAAAATAATACCGCTTATATAAAAATAGTGTTGATAATACAAATCAAAAATATTATACTGATCGTAGTTAAAACGGGACTGAAAAAGATGTTTAAAATATTTTCTCAAAATGCAAAATTTCCGCAAGGGTTTATCGGCAAATTTGTGCTTAATATGATGAATTTAGGGCATAACAAAACCGCTCTTTGGGGATTAGAAAAGATAAATTTGCAAGTTAAAACAAAGGCGCTTGACATAGGCTGCGGCGGAGGAAGAAATATCGCAAATTTGTTAAATTTAAATCCGAATTTAGTCGTTTACGGCATAGATATATCGCAAACCGCCGTTGATAAATCGATAAAGACTAATCAAAAAGCATTTCAAAAAGGTAGAGTAAAAATCGCTAAGCAAGATGTTTTAAGTGCAAAATTTAAAGAGGGCGAATTTGATCTTGTAACCGCTTTTAATACGACTTATTTTTGGCGCGATATCAAGCGAAATTTTAAAGAGATAAGAAAAATTTTAAGAGATGACGGGCGATTTTTGATACTAAATGATGGCGGAAGCAAGCAAGCTATAAAGCGTTATGCAAAGGTAATGGAGCTTGAAAACGCCTTGATTCCAAGCGAATATGTAAATTTGCTTGAGAGTGTGGGGTTTAAAAACATCGAAATTTATAATCATGAAAACGAAAGGACGGTATGTATAGTTTCACAAAAATAAGATTTATCCCGCTTGTCGCGACTCTTGCGGTAAGCGGCTTTTCTACGGAGTTTGTTACGCTTGATGAGGTAAAAATAACCGCACAAAAAAGCGATGAGAGTTTGCGCGACGTGCCCGCGCAAGTAAGCGTGATAAAAGGAAACGAACTTGAAAATAAAAATATAAAACGCATTGAAGAGCTAAATAATTTGTCGGCGAATTTATCCATCTTTAACGGATCGGGCATCATTTCGCCCTCTCTTAGAGGCATTCAGTCAAATTCCGCCTTTGATAATACCAATATCGCGATGTTTGTCGATGGCGTGCCTTATCTTGGAACTTCGGGAAATTATATAGCGCTTGAAGATATAAATCGAGTGGAAATTTTAAAAGGACCTCAGTCGAGTTTATACGGCAAAAACGCGTATTCGGGCGTCATAAATGTAGTTTCAAATGAGCCTAGCAAAGATACTCCTACGAAATTCGGGCTAAATTTGGCAAATAAAAACGGGAGAAATTTTAGCTTTAGCTCGGGCGGAGCGGTGATAGACGAAAAGGCGTTTTTAAGTATCAGCGCAAGCCGAGACGAAAAAGACGGCTTTATGAAAAACGAGTTTTTAAATAAAAGAGACGACTTTACTAAAAACAACTTCGCAAAGCTAAATTTAAAGCTAACGCCCGCGGATGATCTTAAAATTTCGCTTATGCAAAGCATATATGATTCAAAAGACGGCGCGCCTCATATGAATTTAGCTACGGCGCCAAATCCAAGAGTAAATCAAAACGGCTTTGAGGCTAGCACTAAAAATAGAATTTATCAAAACTCTCTTAGCGTTAAATACGAGTTTGACAGATATCTTTTTGAATCCTTAACCGCTTATAAAAATCAGCGCAACCAAAGCGAATACGACGGCGATCATACTCCGCTTGAGCTGATGAAATTTGGAAGCGATTTTAGAGTAAAAGAGTATATGCAGGAGTTTAGATTCGGCTTTAGTGCGGACGCGGGCAAATTTTTACTCGGGATAAACGGCTTGTATCAAGACGCCTCACGTTTGTTACTTATGAACGAAGCTAGTTTTCAAAAAAACGATAAAAAAAGCAAAGGATACGGAATTTTTAGCCATAACGATTTTTATCTGAGTGATGATCTAACCGCTACTTTGGGGCTTAGGTTTGATAAAGATCGCATAGATTTGGATGATTTGCTTTTGGGACTAAACGAGTCAAGCTCATATAGCGCCTTTTCGCCGAAATTTACGCTATCTTACGATATAAACGATGACGGTTTGGTATACGCTACTATTTCAAAGGGCTATAAATCGGGAGGTTATCTGCTTTTTGCTCCGGTTAAAAACAGATGGTATGACAAGGAAAGCCTGATAAATTATGAGATAGGCGCGAAAACGACCTTATCAGGTAGAGTAAATTTGAGTGCGGCGGCTTTTTATATGGATATTAAAAATAAGCAGGTTATGACTTATGTATCGCCTGCGATAGCTTACGCCACAAATGCCGCAAAGGCTCAAAGCAAGGGTTTTGAAATAGAAAGCGAGTATAGAATTTCGCGCAACGTTCGGGCGTTTGCAAATTTAGGCTACGCAAAAAGCGTTTATAAGGATTTTAAGGACGCAAACGGCGATTATAGCGGTAAATTCGTAAATTACGCGCCTAAATTTACTTATTCGGCGGGCGTAAATTACAATGCTGCAAACGGCATATATGCGCTCGCTTCGCTTCACGGACAAAGCAAGATGTTTGCCGATGAGAAAAATAGTGCGAAAACAAGCGGTTATGCCTTAGTCGATCTAAAATTCGGAATAAGAAAGGCAAATGTCGATGTGGCGGTGTATTGTAACAATCTTTTTGATAAAAAATACGACACGAACTACGTCGGGTATAAATTTCTATCCGCGCCTAGAGAGTTTGGAGTAAAGATGAGTTATAAATTTTAAAAGGTTGGTTTGAAAAATCCTTTTAGCGTTAAAATAAATCCTTTAAACGCTAAATTTAGATTGATAACGCTAATCATAAAGGCTATACTAAATATAAATTTAAAGGAGAAGTAATGAGAAATTTAAGAATTTTGTTTTTAACCGTAGCCGTGGCGATAAACGCTTTTGCGCATGCCTTTTGGATAAATTTAAGCGAGCATACGGCGCATAAGCCTGGACACCTGCTTGTAAATATCGGGTGGGGGCATCAAATACCGATTGACGATATGTTAAATTCCGAGAACGGAAGCATAAATTTACAAAAATTTCAGATGATAGACGAAAGCGGAGTTTCAAAGCTATATTTTCCCGAATTTAATCCGCCAAAGCCGTTTTTGGAGAGTGATAAATTTAGCGTTTTTGAGGCTGATTTCGCCTTTAATAAAATTTCGCTCAAAAAAGATATGCTTAAAAACGTAACTTTTGAAGCCGTCACAAAACCCGCTTTCGTAACGCAATACATCGATAAAAACGGCAAATCCAGAATGAAACAAAAGCCTCTTAATGAGATAAACGACGCTTCAAAGGTACTTTTTGCGCTTAAATATCAAGCTTTTGCCAAGAGATATCTAAATTTTAGCGGCGAGTTAAAGCCTCTGGGGCATACCCTAGAAATTATGCCAAAGGGCGATATATCGAATTTAAAAGTGGGGGATGAGGTCGAATTTGAAGTGCTTTTTAACGGAAAGAAGGTAAGCTTAAGCGATAAGATGAACGAATTTATAAGAGCCGATAACGAAAATTTGGGACAAACGGGCGGCACGGCTTATTATTCGTTTTTGATGGACGGGGTTGCTAAGATCAGGCTTACGCATCATGGCGAATGGGTCGTTAGCGTCTCTTATAATCAAGATGTAACAAAAGAGGGAGAGTTAAAAGAGCTTTTTGGAAAGACTAAAAACGTGTTTTATATGGCTAGTCTCGCTTTTAACGTAAAAGAGCGTTAGGGCAAATTTCGGCTCTTTAAACGAGCCGAAAATTTTATCAAACCATCTTTAAAACTTCGACCACTTCGCCACGAGCTATGAACTCTGTCTCTTTTGGGATGATTAAAAGGGCCGCGTCGTTTAAGAGGTTGTTTACGATAGCCGAGCTTCCAAGCTTCTTGCCTTCTAAATTTACGTAAATTTTGCCCTCGCGATTTACTAAATTTACAGCCGTAAATTCCAAAAACGGCGAGCGCTTTTTGTAGTCTTCATCCATTATCGCCGTTATCTTTGGCTCAGGCAGGTTAAACCACGAATTTATCAAAACTCGCACGTAAAGCACGCACATAACCATCGCCGAATACGGAAATCCCGGAAGCGCAAAGATGTATTTATCCTCGCTCTTTACGACTTTGATGTGTCTGCCCGGTTTTATCGCCGCGCCGTCTATTATGATCTTGAAATTTTGATCGAGCGCGCCCTTTACGAAGTCGTAATCCCCCATGCTAATTCCGCCTGTAGTTACTAGGATATCGGCACTTTTTAAAGCGCTGATGATAGCGTTTTTTACGGTGCTAGCGTCATCTCTTGCTATCTCGCAGATGATAGGCTCGCCTCCCATTTTTCGCACCATCTGCGCAACTGCGATATGGTTTGAGCTGTGAATTTGAGCGGGGTTTTCAAGCGGCTCGCCAAGATCTCTTATCTCGCTTCCCGTTGCTAGTATCGCAACTCTCGGGCGCACAAATACGCTTACGTGAAAGATCCCAAGCTCAGCCATAAGCGCAACCTCTGCGTAGCCTATTTTAGTGCCTTTTTTGATTAAAATTTCGCCTTTTTTGTAGCTTTCTCCGATCTCTCTAACCGCAAAGCCCTTATTAACGGGTTTTTTTATAATAACCTTTGCGCCCTCTACCTCGACATTTTCAACAGGTATCAAAGTGTCTGTACCCTCGCTCATAAGCGAGCCGGTAAAGGTCTTGATACACTTTGCATTTTCTACCTTTATACCCTTATCGGTTCCTGCGGGAAGGTCGGTGATGAGCTCAAGTTCGCTTAAATTTTCGCTAAATTTAAAGGCATATCCGTCCATCGCTGAAGTCGGCTTTGGCGGATAGTTGTCTTTGGCTACGATATCTACCGCTATGTTGCGATCAAGCGCCTCGGTAATGGCTACTTTTTGCACCTTATCCCAAGGCGTTATCGTCTCTTGCAGGATTTTTAGACTGGCTTCATAACTCATAAATTCTTTCATTTTCTTTCCTTGTCGTTGCTTTAAACGACCGATTTTGGCTTAAATTCGGGTTTTTAAATCGGTTTTATCTAAAGCGCAAATTTTGCATATTTTATCATCTTAGCCTTAAACAGCTATGGAATTTATCGCTTTTTTATTTTTTGCAAGCTAGAATAAAGCTTAAGAAATCAGGTTGATTTTACCTATCCTCAAGGAAATTTTTATGAATAGTTTAAGATGGCAAATCGTAGCGGGCGGAGCGCTTGGCATAGTAGCCGCACTTCTTGTATTTTTCGGTAATCCTGGCAACATGGGTGTATGCGCGGCATGCTTTTTGCGCGATATAACGGGCTCGCTTGGACTTCACAGGGCAAGCGTGGTGCAGTATATGCGACCCGAGATCATGGGGCTTGTGATCGGCGGATTTTTAGCAAGCGTTTTTTGGACCAGAGAATTTTCCGCAACTACGGGCTCATCGCCGTTTTTGCGCTTTTTCTTAGGCGTTTTTGCGATGATCGGTTGCCTTGTCTTTCTTGGTTGTCCGTGGCGTGCGTTTTTACGTCTTGGCGGAGGCGATATGAGCGCACTTGCAGGCTTTGGAGGGCTTGTTGCGGGAGTTAGCGTCGGAGTGCTATTTAAGAAATTCGGCTATAAGCTTGATAGCGCAGTTAGCGCAAGCAAGGCTTTTGGAATTTTGCCCGTAGTGATTGCGATTGCTCTGTTTGCGGCTTTGATATTTGGCTTTAAAGTCGGTGAAAACGGCGCTTTATTTGACTCGGCAAAAGGACCCGGCTCTCAGCATGCAGCCGCTTGGATCTCGCTTGGAGCGGGCGCGCTTATCGGAATTTTGATGCATAAGAGCAAATTTTGTAGCGTAGGCGCGATCGGAACTCTTTATAAGAGGGATTTTTCGATGTTTGCGGGGCTAGTTAGTATCATCTTTTTTGCAAGCGTTGCAAATTTGGCTCTTGGGCAGTATAAATTCGGCTTTGAAGCCCAGCCTATCGCGCATAACAACTATATCTGGAACTTCTTAGGTATGGCGCTTGCGGGACTTTGCTTTAGCCTTAGCGAAGGGTGTCCCGGCAAACATCTAGTGCAGATGGGAACGGGAAATTTAAACTCGGTTATATTTGTTATCGGGATGATGACGGGAGCTGCTTTTGCCCATAACTTCATGCTGGCAAGCTCGCCAAGCGGCATAACGATAAATGCGCCTTATGCGGTGATAGCGGGGTTTGTTTTTGCGGTTTATGTAGGACTTTTTAAGAGGTAAGTTAAATTTCCATACCAAACGGATTTTAATCGAAATTTCACATACCCTCTTCAGCTACATACTTTTTGTGTATGCTCCTTTGTGGGTATGAAAATTTCGATTAAACTATATACATTCCGCCTAGAATGTATGTAAAATTTAAGTCAAAAGTCTATCTGTATAGATGCCGCTCTTCTTTCTATGGCATACTGCCTTTTTCTGTTTCGTAGCTTTTGTAGCGTGTTTGTATTTATTTTTTTGCCTAATTTTCTCGTACAAATTTATCTATTTTTTCTTTAATGCTTGGAAGGTAAGATCTGATTATCTCTTCTATGATAGGCAAATTTACACCCTCATAATCATGAGCTATAGCATTTCTTACTCCACGAAAACCTTTAATATCTTCTTTTGAGAATAAGGTTAATATTTCTATATTGAGGTTATCTTGAATTTTTTGTAATTGCTCGTTACAAGCTATGAGGTGCATAAGTATAGCAGGACGATATATAACTTCATCTTCTAGGGCTTTTACTATCCCGCCTGCATTGTCGCAAATATCAAGAATAGTATTGATTTTTTTTGAGATAAGTTTAATTCGTTCAAGATCTTCCATGCTATACATAAATAACTCCTTGCAATAATCTTTGTTTTTTTTCTTCACTCATTGAGGCTATATCACAAAGATCAGCCGAAATTTTAAAGCGTTTCATTATTCTGCTTCTTAACTCTTCAAGATAGATGATAGCTTTGATACCGCCCCCTGCTTTTTGTATGGTCTCTTCGCTACTTTCGATCACAACATCAATATCAGAGGCTATATTAGCCTTATCTTTTGCATAGCTTCCAAAAAGCCCTACTTTTTTAATTCCAAAGCTTTCAAGTTCCGGCTTTAGTGATCTTAAAAACTCTAAAATTTCTTCTTTTGTCGGCATGTTGTATCCTAATTTTGACTGAAGTCATTTAACCTTTTTACTTCTTTTTGGCTTGTTGTTTAGCCTGCTCCAGCTGTCCTTTAGCACTATCCAGCTTTACTTTTGCTTCGTCTAGCTTAACTTTGTTTTCATCGGTAGGGCTGATCTCGTATTCTGCCCTAGCCTCTGCCTCTTCCTTTACCGCCTCTTTGTAGGTTTCTTTAGCCTTTGATAGTTTGCGCTCCTCTGCGGTCATACCGCCCTTTTCGATTGTGTAGCTCTCCATAGCGACTATCCTATCAAAGCTACCTTTTCCGCCTGGCATATCATAGCCCGGCGTTTTACCTAGTAAATCCATTTGTCTAATAAAGCTATTTCTATCTTTTAGCGTATCAAAAGCTCTTTTATTTCTATACCCCCCCCCTTAAAATCTGACCCCCAGTGTAAGATATATTTACCGTCTTTAAATTCACACTCTCCGGCTTTCATATTGATTTTAGGGTAAATTT
>JAUNLC010000033.1:16967-18897 GCA_030532465.1 Campylobacter sp.
AAGCTAAGCCAAAGAGCTTAGCTTTAAATTCGTATTTAAGCTAAAAGCCCTGCGCCTTTGATCGCTTGGCTTCGCTCTTTTGCATAAATTCGTTTGCCGTCTATCACGTCGTATTTCCAGATAGGCGCGTTTGCCTTAAAGTCCTCGACAAATTCGTTGATTAGTTTTAGCGCAACCTTTCTTTGAGGACTCACAACTCCTGCGACATATGAGCTTGTATGCACGGCTACATCGCCTCTTGAGTGAGCAAAGAGGACGTAAGCGTTTTCTTTTGCCGCTCTTTCTTCCCAACTCTTAAGCCATTTTTTTAAAATCGGCTCGTAGATATCAAAGCTAAGCGCGCTTATGCCGCCTTCTTCTCGCACGATGCCTACAAATGTGATAAACGCACCGCAGTTTTTATCTTTAAACTCGTTATACCAAGCGTTTGTGATCTTTTCTACTTCCAAGCTTCCTTCGTAAATTTCCATCTTAACCTCCGCAAACAGGCGGTAAAATAGAAATTTTATCCCCGTCTTTAAGCGCAACGTTAAGATCGCTTGCTATCTCGTCATTTACCGCTACCGCGCAAATTTTAAGCCACTCGCCAAGCTCTAATTCGCTGTAGCCTTTTAAAGCCTCTTTAACTTCGAGCAAATTTGAAGCCTCAAGCTTGATATTATCGATCTTGATCGGTCCTAAAAATTCAACTTCAACCATTATTATCCTTTTTGAAAATTTTCGCCATTTTACTTAAAATTATTAAATTTGGATATACTTCTAATCAAAATTTTTACCAAACAGAGAGTTAAATGAACGAAATTTTAAACACTATCAAAACCCCTGCATATGTCTGCGAAGAGGCGCTTTTACGCAAAAATTTAGAGATTTTAAAACGTGTTAAAGATGAGAGCGGCGCTAAGGTTTTAGTCGCGCTTAAAGGCTTTGCGTTAAGCGGAGTTATGGATATAGTGAGTGAGTATCTTGACGGAGCGACCTGTAGCGGGCTTTATGAGGCAAAATTTGCAAAAGATTATATAAAAGGCGAAATTCATACATATTCACCCGCTTTTAAAGACGAAGATATCGATGAAATTTTAGATATCTCAAAGCATGTGGTCTTTAATAGCTTCAATCAGTGGCAAAAATTTAAGGATAAAGCCCTATCAAAAGACATTATCTGCGGACTTCGCGTAAATCCTGAAAGTTCGGCTTCGCCAACTGATATGTATAATCCGTGCGCCAGATTTAGCCGTCTTGGCATCACAAGAGCAAATTTTAAGCCTGAACTGCTTGAAGGCATAACCGGACTTCATTTTCATGCTCTTTGCGAGGAGAGTGCCGAGAGCTTAGAGACCGTGCTTATGGCGTTTGAGGAGAAATTCGGCGAGTTTATACCTAAGATGAAGTGGATAAATTTCGGCGGCGGACACCATATAACAAGAAAAGATTATAACGTCGATCTACTTATCAAGCTAGTTAAAAATTTCCGTGAAAAATACGGCGTTGAGGTCTATCTTGAGCCCGGAGAGGCGGTTGGCTGGCAGTGCGGGTTTTTGATATCAAGCGTGCTTGATATCGTTGAAAACGAGAAAAATATCGCCGTTTTAGATGCTTCCGCCGAAGCTCATATGCCTGATACCATACTTATGCCATATCGTCCTGCCGTGCGCGGCGAGAGTAAAAACGGTAAATTTAGCTACCGCTTTGGCGGCAATACCTGTTTAGCAGGCGATATCGTAGGACAGGATGCAGGAAGTGCGGATTATAAATTTGACACTGAGCTAAAGATCGGCGATAAGATAATATTTGAAGATCAAATTCACTACACTATCGTGAAAAACACGACTTTTAACGGGATTAAACTGCCCGATCTGCTTCTTTTGACAAAAGAGGGCGAGATAAAAATCCTTAGAGAATTCGGATATGAGGAGTATAAAAGACGAAATTA
>JAUNLC010000080.1 GCA_030532465.1 Campylobacter sp.
AAGACGGGCGAGCATATAAAAATTTATCATAACGGAAATGTGATTTTGGAGGATTTTGTGGAGATCGGTGCGTGCACGACGATAGATCGCGGCGTATTTGAACCAACCATCATAAAACGTCATACAAAGATAGATAACTTAGTTCAGATAGGACATAACTGCGAACTGGGGCAGGGTTGCTTAATAGTAGCTCAAACGGGGCTTGCAGGCTCAACTAAGCTTGGTAGAAACGTCGTAATGGGCGGACAAAGCGGCACGGCAGGACATCTTAAAGTAGGCGACTTCGCTCAGATCGCAGCAAGAGGCGGAGTAAGCAAGGATATCGAAGGCGGCAAGAAATATGCAGGAGCTTATCCGATAATGGAGCTTGGCGAGTTTTTTAAACTTCAAGCTAAAATTTTGAGATTTTTTAAGAAAAATTAAACTTAAGCTCGTATCGCGGTCTTGATACGAGCTAGATTTCCATTTTAAATTTTTGCTACATAAAGCCTGAAACATTTTTGCTAAAATTTTTACGCTAATTCACTACACAATTAAATTTTAAACACTTATAAATTTAAAGAAATTTTAATCCTTAATAAGATTTAATACTTAACAATATTAAAGGCTAGATATTGAGAGACGGATTTAAAATTTTGCTTCTTTTGGCAGTCGGTATAGCGCTTGGTTTTGGAGTTTGGTTTTTATTTGTCCTGTCAGTCTTTGCGGGATATAAGTTTTGGGTAGTTTTGCCGCTTCTTATTCTGTTTTGCGTGGGTTATATCTGGTTTTTTCTTAGAGTTTTACACTCCTTTAGTTTCAAAAAACCATTCTTTTTAATGCTGATTTGCGTTCTTATTTTAGGCTCTTATATTGCATACACGGAGTATATTAGATCTATCCCGATAGTTCATACGCACCTAAATTTGCATGGCTATAAGCCTTTTGGCGGAGGTTTGACGGCAAAACTTGATGAGCCAAGCACTCTAACGCTAAGTTCAAATTTGCCAAGGATAGACGGCGCAACCGCTCTTTATCCTATCTATGCGGCGTTTGTTCAAGCCGTATATCCAAAAAATAACTACGATATCGACGATGAAAACTCTATCGTGCAGTACAGTAAAACCGCTAAGGCTTATAAAAATTTGATAGACGGCAAGACCGATATGATCTTTGCCGCCGCCCCTTCAAAAGAGCAGGTGCAAACGGCGCTTGAAAAAGGTCTTAAATTTAACATGACTCCTATCGGAAAAGAGGCTTTTGTGTTTTTTGTAAACTCCAAAAATAGCGTGGATAATCTCAAGGTTCAGGATATAAAAGATATCTATTCGGGTAAGATTAAAAATTGGCGCGAAGTAGGCGGCAAATCAGGAAGTATCAAGGCGTTTCAGCGCCCTAAAAACTCAGGCAGTCAAACTGCGCTTGAGCGCATAATGGGGCAAACTCCTATCATGGATGCGCCAAGAGAAGATAGAGTTAAAGATATGGGTGGGATTATAAATCAAGTAGCCGATTATAGAAATTTTAAAGACGCTCTTGGCTATTCGTTTTTATTTTTCGCCACAAATATGGTTACAAGCAAAGAAATCAAGCTTTTGCATATCGACGGCGTAGAACCAAATCACGAAAATATAAGATCGGGCAAATATCCTTTCGCAAGCGAATTTTATGTTATTACAGTGGGTAACGAGAGCGAGGAGACGCTTAAATTTATAGAGTGGATGAAAGGAGCGCAAGCTAAAAAACTTATAGAAAAAACGGGGTATGTAGCGATAAACTAATACATCTTAAATAAAA
>JAUNLC010000081.1 GCA_030532465.1 Campylobacter sp.
CGTACCGAGAAACTCAAATTTTGAAGTATCATCTAGCGATCAAATCAATGACAATACAGGACTACAAAAATATAAAGATAATGTCATAACGGTATCTGTAGGCGAAAAGGATAAAGAAGGCGATATAGGAACGCTTAATAGTACCAACCAGGCTTTTATCCAGTTTGAAACTACTTTGGGAGATGAATTTAACAAAGACGAATATATAACATATAATGCAAAATTTATAAACAAATCCATAAATTTGGAATTTGACGGAAAAATAAATAGATGCGAAGATAAAAGATACTATTTAGAAGTAGCCGGTATATCAAATAGAGTGGTCAATAAGCATTTTAAAGAGCTAGGTAACTCTGAAAATTTATTTACTCAACTAGCTTCAAGAGCCTTTGATACTAAGCTTTTAAACATATCAACCTCTTCTTCAAAAGGCAGAATTTTAGAAAAATTCGATCTACTGCCTACAGAGAAAGTAAGAGTTGATGTAGTATCAGGCGGTAACTGCGAAAAAGGACAAAACGTTATAGATGAGATCACTGGTAACGCAGACAATTTCTTTTTATTTAGCAAAGAGCAACTGGACGATAAAGAAATTCTGGACTTAAAAGGCATTAAGATTAAAAAGGCCTATCCTGCACTATATTTTAGAATTTCATACTTGGATTCAAACAATCAACTTATAAAAAAACCTTCTTGCTTTTCCGATCCATTTAGCATAAGACCTAAAGAGCTTAAATTTTACAATGCAAGCAACGGAACTGCGAGTTTTGAAACTCTAGTAGGCGGTCAAGGCTATAGAAATATTTGGCTTCAAGCAGTGGATAATGACAATCAAATAGCTCAAAACTACTCAACAAAAGTAAATCCGATAAATTTTGCACTATCATCTCAAAGACCTGCCACTTGCCCTGATGCAAATTTTGATTTCCAAAATGAAACTACGTTAGAAGCAGATTTTAATAACGGTAGAGGCGAGTTAAAAAGAGTTATCGACGGCGTTAAGAATTTATTTGCGCCTGAACAAGGAACAAATTTCGTATATCCAGAAGTAGGTCATGTCTTAATAACCGCTAGAGATAAAAAATGGACAACTATCGATCAAGCGGCTGGAGCCACGGAAACTCAGAGCCATTTGCACGACTGTATAATAAATAGCGATACCATCACCGAAAATAGCGACGGAAAGATCGGTTGTGATATCAGCTCCAGAAACGACTTAAATTTACTCTTTAGACCAAACGATATAGTAATCAACAACTTACAAATTCTAAATTTCAACAACGGAGCTATGACATATCTATCGGGAAATGCAACCGGCATGGAAGCTTCTGCAAATTTTAATATAACCGCACAACTGGCTGATAATGCAAGAACTACCGCGAGGCTATATACAAGAGGATGCTATTCAAGAAATGTTGCTTTTAGCACAACTATAACAGGAGATGTGCCTGATTTTACGAATTTAAACGGAACCGCAATAGATGATCCTGTAGCTAGAAACAGAGCGGTTTTGCAAAATATATTGTATTTTAACCAAGCGACGCAAGATCCCGACGATAACGAGAAAACGATAAATACTAAAGCCAACGCAACATCCGATAATAATGGAGCGCATACTTTAGATCGCAGATCTTTTTTAAACGGCATCGCCCCTTATAATATTAGATTTAACTTCGGTAGAGATATAAGATTTGCTAGAAATCCGTTTAGGATCACTTCAAATAACTTTACTTTCAATAATATTGCCGATACGGATGGAGTTGC
>JAUNLC010000034.1:0-10563 GCA_030532465.1 Campylobacter sp.
AATTCTCGTCAAGTTTGTTGTTTTTCATCTTTTTGTTAAACTCGATTTCTTTACTATCCGAGGTCCATGCTGTTTCTAGCAAATATTTACAAACATCTTTATTTGAATAAATTTCATAGACATCTTCGATATCATCTTTTACAAATGGACGAATATAAAGTCTATCTGTTTTTAAATTCATAAAACTTCCTCCTGTCAAATTCAAATTTTCTCTGGATAATTTTAAATATTAAACCGTTTTTAAGCCGATTTTTCCATTGTCATATTTCCCGCTTGGCTTTTAAAACATCGGAGAAGATTCATTTATAAAATCAAAATCCATAAAATTTAGCTTAATTTTTTAAATTTGAGCTGGATTTTAGCGTAGTAATACTAAATTTAAATGCAAATTTAGTATTACTAATTTAAGTGCAGGATTATTTTTTAAGCATAGGCTTATACGGTCCAAATTTGTGAGCATTCTCGTCAAATCCGTCGTTGTAAGGGCCTACATCCATATCCATAGGTTTTATGTCAAGATCGGGGAAGTCTTTTTCGCGGCCTTGTTTTATCGGCCTTTCGTGCGAGTTCATATAAGCCGTTACGTCATACGCCTCTTCCCAAGTTAGAGTCGCATCACCTTGAGGCATGGTTGATTTGACGTATTGAGCGCCTTTTATTAGGCGATACATGCCCGCACCCGTGTTGTAACTATCTTTGCCCCAAAGCGCGGGAAATATATAATAATCCCCGCCGTTTGCAAAATCCGGATTTACCATCCCTTCGCCGTTTTCGCCGTGGCAGGCCGCACATTTGGCGGCATAAATTTCCTTACCTTTTTTGGGATCGGCCGCTCGGTCTATGTATTCGGCCTTAACTAGTCCTTGACCTTTAACATTTGCGCCCACTTCATAGCCGCTTGATAGCCAGTGCATGTAAGTTACCATAGCTCTCATCTCTTTTGAGTTTGCAGGTATCGGTTTGCCCGCCATTGAGCGCTGAAAACAGCCGTTTATGCGGTCTTGAAGGGTTATGACCTGATCGGCTCTTGAGTTATACTGAGGAAATCTAGCGGTAATTCCTACAAAAGGAGCGTGTCTAGGCTCAACTCCGCCTTTTGAGTGGCAGCTTGAACAAGATAGGTTGTTTCCCGCAAAGCGCTTTTTCTCATCTTTAGCCATAGGGCCTAGATATCTTGAGGTCTCGTTTAGCAGTTTTGCGCCGTATATTACGGTTTTGGCATAAGGAGAGTCGCCGAGTTTGGACTCATCGATGATACCGTTTTCATCGATCCCTTCAGGAAGCTTAAATTCCTGAACCTTAACCTCAAACGCATAGGCGCTTTTGGCCTTATTTTTAGCCGCATCAAAGGCGAACGAGCTTGTTAGCACAAACGGTATAGCCATGAGCAAAAAGCCATTTTTCATAAAATCTCCTTATAGTAAAAATTATTTAAATTTTATTTAAAATATACTCGAAAATATTACAGGAATTTCTCGTAAGAATTATTTAAATTTTAAAACTAGAATTTTTTTAATATGTTACAATTAGCTTCAAAATTTACGTAAAGAGGACTTGTGGATATTTTTCAGATTATCGGACTTTTGGGGATGATTTGTATCGTGCTTGGATATTTTTTGCTTCAGATAGGCAAGATGACAAGCGAAGATCTGAGTTATCAGCTTATAAATTTAATCGGAGCCATCTTGCTTATAATCTCGCTTTTTGTCCATTTTAATCTAGGCTCTTTTTTGATAGAGGTTTTTTGGATTTTTATAACGCTTTACGGGATTTTTAAAATTTACAAAAACAGAAAAAGGGGTGAAATTTGAGAGCTTACGCGGAGTGGGAAAGACAAGAGCTTGTGTTTTTATCTTTACCGCATAAAAACAGCGACTGGAAACCGTATTTGGATGAAATTTTAGATAGTTACGAAGAGCTTGTAGCGGCAATTACGCCTTTTGAAAAAGTGGTTTTGATCTGTCCCGATGAGGAAATTTTTAACTCAAGATTTGCCAAATTTGATAATGTAGAGTTTGTAAAAATCGATACGGATGATACTTGGATACGAGATTACGGGATGATTGACGTTGAAAACGGCGATAAAATTTTAAGCTATGATTTTAAATTTAACGCTTGGGGCGGTAAATTTGAAAGCTCAAAGGACAATGCCGTAAATTTGGAGCTTACAAAGCGTTTTAAAAGCGATCTGCGCGAAGTGGATTTTATCTTAGAAGGCGGAAGTATCGAATTTAACGGGCAGGGCACCTTGCTAACTACCCAAACTTGCCTTTTAAACGATAACCGAAATTCAAAATTTTCTAAAGAACAGATAGAAGCCAAACTAAAAGAGCTTTTTGGTTTAAAGCGCGTTATCTGGCTAAAACACGGCTTTATAAAGGGCGATGATACCGACTCTCACATCGATACTTTGGCTAGATTTATCTCGCCTGATACGATCGCTTATGCTTGCACCAACGATAAAGACGATGAGCATTACGAAGAGCTTAAAAAGATGAAAAACGAGCTTGAAGCTACGAGCTTTAAGCTGCTTGAGCTGCCGCTTCCGAAAGCTAAATTTTATGAAGGCAAGAGGCTAGGGTGTACTTATGCGAATTTTATCTTTATAAACGGCGCTTTGATCGTGCCTACATATAACGATGAAAACGATAAAATCGTGCTTGAAAGGCTTGCAAACGCACTGCCAAATCACAAAATCATAGGCGTAAATTCGCTCGTTTTCGTGCGTCAAAACGGCTCGCTTCACTGCTCAAGTCAAAATAGGTTTTTAAGGAGATAAATTTGAGCGAAATTCTAGCCTCTAACAAAGCCGAGCAGGGTTTAAAAAGAGATGATAGATCGCAAAAATTTGCCGTTATAACGGCTGGAATTACTGCGTTTACACTCGCTGTAGTTAAGCTTATAGCAGGCGTTGCAAGCGGCTCTATCTCGGTTCTTAGCTCGGCGATTGACTCGATGCTGGATTGTCTTATCTCGGTGCTAAATTTCTTTGCTCTTAAAAAATCAAACGCTCCGGCAAACGATAAATTTAACTTCGGATATACTAAGCTTGAGGCGTTGGCGGCTTTGTTTGAAGGCGCTTTGATCATCGGCATCGGCATTTTTATATTTTATGAAAGCGCGCTTAAATTTAAGGCTGATAAAGTCGAGTTAAATTTGGATATGAGCCTTTATGTGATGATATTTTCTCTCGCTGTTACGGCGGCTCTTGTGGCGTTTTTAAACTCCGTTGCCTCTCGCACGCAAAATCTCATAGTAAAAGCCGATGCGCTTCATTATAAAAGCGATTTTTTTACGAATTTAGCTATCGTAGCCGCCCTTGTTATCATCAAATTTACGGGGTTTGTGATAATAGACGCGATTTTTGGAGTGATAATTAGCTTTTACATAGTTCATTCGGCGATAAATTTACTAAAAGAGAGCCTTGGAGTGCTTATGGATAGGGCGCTTGAGCCTGAGATCATAAAGCAGATTCAAGATATCATATCTTCAAAGAGTGAAATTTCAAGTTTTCACGGACTAACCAGTAGAAAGAGCGCAAATACTTGCTATATCAGCGTTCATCTGGTTTTTGATAGGGAAATTTTGCTAATCAGAGCTCATGATGTTTCAGATGCGATAGAGTCTGAGATAAAGGCTAAATTTCCGCAGTTTGAGTGGCATATCATAACTCATCTTGATCCTTACGATGACCGTTAAGTTTAATAAATATCGGTTTATGCGGCATTTAGCCTCTTTTGGTTATAATTTTTAAAATTTAAAATCAAGGCAAATTCATGAAGGTAGCGCTTTTACAACAAAAATTTCACGGAAGCAAAGAAGAGACGAATCAAAAGACCTTAGAGCTGATACGAGAGGCCTCTTTGGGCGGAGCCGAGCTTGTGGTCTGCCAAGAGCTTCACCAGACGCAGTATTTTTGCCAAAGCGAGGATACGGAGTTTTTTGATCTTGCAAACGAGTGGAGGGACGATGTGAGGTTTTGGGGCGAGGTCGCTAAGCAAAATAGCGTAGTTTTAGTTACTTCGCTCTTTGAAAAGCGAGCCGACGGACTTTATCACAATACCGCTTATGTCTTTGAAAAAGACGGAAGTGTCGCAGGCAGATACCGCAAGATGCATATCCCCGATGATCCGGGATTTTATGAGAAATTTTATTTTACTCCGGGCGATCTTGGGTTTGAGCCCATTGATACGAGCGT
Organism: Campylobacter sp.; assembly: GCA_030532465.1. Classification (GTDB taxonomy): domain Bacteria; phylum Campylobacterota; class Campylobacteria; order Campylobacterales; family Campylobacteraceae; genus Campylobacter_A. The sequence goes on from JAUNLC010000034.1 coordinate 4,199, forward strand.
AGGCAAACTTGGACTTTTAGTATGCTGGGATCAGTGGTATCCCGAGGCTGCTAGGCTTATGGCTTTAAAAGGAGCTCAGATACTGATCTATCCTACGGCAATAGGTTGGTTTGAGGCTGATAGCGAGGCTGAAAAATCCCGCCAGCTGGAAGCTTGGGTCGCCGTTCAGCGCGGACATGCGGTCGCAAACGGTCTGCCTGTCGTAGCGGTAAATCGCGTCGGTTTTGAAAAAGATGATAGCGGAGTTATACAGGGCATAAAATTTTGGGGCAACAGCTTTGTATTTGGTCCTCAAGGCGAAGAGCTGTTTCGCGCAGATAGCGCAAGCGAGCTTTGCAAGATAGTGGAAATTGATATGAAAAGAAGCGAAGAGGTGCGTAGAATTTGGCCTTTCTTAAGAGATAGAAGGATAGATGCTTACGCAAATTTGACTAAGAGGTTTATTGATTAATACAATTCGCCTAATAAATTTGGCTCTAAATTTATTAGGCTACAAGGTTTTGAAATAGAGGCTATATGGTAGCGATTTATTTTAGCTCTACCGGCAATACCAAATACTGCGTTGAGAAATTTATAAGCTGTTTAGATGGCGATATCTTGGCGGTTTCGATAGAGGATGAGAGTTGCGCTAAGCATTTAAAAGAGCATAGCGAGATCATCCTTGCTTATCCTGTTTATTTTAGCGATATTCCAAGGATTGTGCGTGAGTTTCTTTACGAAAACAAAGCAAATTTTAAGGGTAAAAAGGTATTTATAATCTCTACTATGGAGATTTTTAGCGGTGACGGCGCAGGATGCGCGGCTAGAATTTTAAAGAAATTCGGCGCAAATATAACAGGCGGCGCGCATATAAAGATGCCCGGATTTATCCTTGATGTTGCGATTTTTAGCTACTCGGATAAAAAAAATAGGCAAATCATCAAAGAAGCGGACACCAAGATAAATCGCCTTGCAAAGGAGTTTAAAGCGGGCAATCCGCCTCAAAACGGACTAAGCGTATTTCATCAAATCGCAGGACTTTTAGGACAGCGGCTTTGGATGAAAATTTACGATAAAACACCGTTTTATAAGAGCAAGCCGACTCTTGACGAGGCTCGTTGCACGGGATGTGGCGCTTGCGTTAAACCTTGTCCGACGGCAAATATAAGCTTGGTTGCAAGAAAGGCTAAATTTGAGGGTAACTGCACGCTTTGCTATAGATGCGTAAATATATGCAAGCAAAGAGCCATAACCATACTCGGCAGGGCAAAGAATTTGGATAATTCTATAGCCGCGAGTTTTTGATTTTAGAGGTTTTGGGTTAGCCAAATTTAGCTCATTATAAATTTCAAAATTTCACATGAGTTGAAATTTTAGCTCTTCTTTTAACGACCGCTTTAAAAATTTATATTAAATAAAACTTAAGAAATTATTTTTTAAAGTTAAAGTGTGTAAAATTAGCAAGAATTTTAATCGCACCCGATAAATTTAAACAAATTTTTCATAAAAAATAATTTTTTGTGATACGATAAAAAATCAAATTTTACTTTGTAAGGATTGGCTATGAAAAAGACATCTTTGATTTTGGCTGGACTTTTGTTTGCTTCAACACTTGGCGCAAAAGAGTTTATATCTATCGGTACCGGCGGAATGACGGGCACTTACTATCCTGTGGGAGGCGCGATTTGTCGTCTTGCAAATAAAGATCCTCAGATAAAATGCTCCGTTCAATCAACGGGCGGTTCGATATATAACGTAAACAACGTGCTTAAAAAAGAGCTAAATTTCGGCTTCGTGCAAAGTGACGTGGTTTACGATAAATATAACGGCGTAGGTAAATTTAAGGATATGGGAGACAAGAATTTACGCGCTGTTGTGTCGATATATCCTGAGCTTTTGGCGTTTGTCGTATCAAAAGCAAGCGGAATTAATTCCATAAACGATTTAGAAGGTAAAAATATCAACGTAGGAAACCCTGGCAGCGGTAACGAGATGACCGCGCTTACGGTGTTTAACGCTTATGGATTTGACGCTAAAAAGCTAAAACATCACGGCGTTTTAACCGCTCAAGAGTGCCCGCATGCGCTTAAAGATAAAAAGATCGACGGATATTTTTACATGGTAGGTCACCCTACGGCAAATATCACCGATGCGGCAAATTCAATGCCGATTGATATCGTAAACATAAGCGGTGAAAATATCGATAAGATGCTTAAAGAGTTTCCGTATTTTGCAAAGGGCGTGATACCAAAAGGCACTTACGAGGGCGTTGATAAAGATGTAGAGAGTATCGGCGTTAAGGCTGTTTTGGTAACAAGTAAGGATATGAGCGATAATGCCGTAACAGCGGTTGTTAAAGCGATATTAGATAACTTTGATGAGTATAAGACTTTGCACCCTGCGCTTTCTGCGGTAACAAAAGAGTCTTTGATCGAGGGTCTTTCGGCTCCGCTTCACCCTGCGGCTGAGGCTGAGTTTAAAAAACACGGAATAATTAAATAATATAAAATAAAGGTAGGTGTATGGAAGTTGGAAATTTAGCGGCGCAAGAAAAAGAGGAATTTGTAGAGGTTAAGACAAGGGAGATAAACTCGAATTTTTATCTATATCTAACAAGTATCATCTGCTTTGCGTGGTCTGTTTTTCAGCTTTACATCGCCTATTTTCCGATGAATACGACTATGTCGCGCTCTATCCACTTTGCTTTTGCGATAGGGCTTGTTTTTTTGTTGTATCCCGTTAAATTTCATAAAAAAGCTCAAACCAGCGTGCCGTTTTATGATATAGCTCTCTTTGTCATCGGAGTTCTTGCGGCTCTTTATCCGTTTATAGAGTTTTACTCTTTGGCGCAAAGACCGGGGGATTACACAAAGATAGATATAATCGTTTCGTGCGCGGCGGTTTTGGTTCTGTTTGAAGCCGGAAGACGGGTGATCGGACCTGCTCTTGGCATAATCGCCTCTTTGTTTTTGATATATGATTATTTCGGGCAGTATATGCCTGACATCATAGCTCATCAAGGAGCGAGCCTAAATAAGCTTGCAGGACATATGTATCTAACTACCGAGGGCGTATTTGGCGTGCCGCTTGGAGTTAGCGTCAGCTTTATATATCTTTTTGTGCTTTTTGGCTCCTTGCTTGAGCGAGCTGGTGCGGGGCAGTATTTTATAAATTTAGCCTTTGCTCTGCTTGGCAGATTTAGAGGTGGGCCTGCAAAGGCTTCGGTTATAGCTAGCGGGCTAACGGGCATGGTTTCGGGAAGCTCTACGGCAAATGTCGTAACTGTTGGAACATTTACCATACCTCTTATGAAAAAGGCGGGACTTAGCAGCACAAAAGCGGGCGCTATCGAGGTTGCAGCGGGAGTAAACGGACAGCTTATGCCGCCTATCATGGGTGCGGCCGCCTTTATCATCGCCGAATTTTTAGGTATGAGCTATACAAATGTTATGATAGCTGCGGTGATTCCTGCGTTTGTATGCTATATGTCGCTATTTTTTATCGTGCATTTAGAAAGCTGCAAACTTGGACTTAAGGGGATGGATCACGATAAAAATCTATCCAGAATTAAAATTTTTGTAAGCGGACTTCACTATCTGATACCGATTTTAGTTCTGTTATATACACTTTTGATAGCCAAAGAATCGCCTATCTCAGCCGCGTTTAACGCTATTTGCGTATTGTTTTTGATAATGGTATTTCAAGAGCCTGTTAAAAAACTGGCTATGGGCGAAAGAGTTAGCAAATATGACTTTATGATAGGTTTTGCAGATATCTTTTGGGCTATGGTAACGGCCGCTAGAAATATGACGACTATCGCCATAGCAACGGGTCTAGCCGGTATCATCGTCGGCTCCATCTCTCTAACCGGCGTCGGTCAGGTGCTATCTGAAGTGGTTGAGACGCTGGCGGGAAACAATATCGTGCTTATACTGTTTTTAACGGCGATTATGTCTTTGATACTTGGTATGGGGCTTCCTACTACGGCTAACTATATCGTGGTAAGCTCGCTTGTAGCGCCTGTTATCTTGTTTTTAGCTTACAAAAACGGCTTTTTAATCCCTGCTATCGCGGTGCATCTTTTTGTATTTTACTTTGGAATTTTAGCCGACGATACGCCTCCGGTTGGAATCGCAGCTTACGCAGCAGCGGGTATCGCTAAGGCAAATCCCGTAACCGTAGGCGTTCAAGGATTTTTTTACGATCTAAGAACTACGATTTTACCGTTTTCGTTTGTGTTTAATAACAAGCTGTTGCTTATCGAAAGCATAAACCCGGCAGCTCCAAATGACGCAAAAGGTATCGTTTGGATAACAAATCCTATCGAGATAGCTCTTATATTTTCGACCGCACTTATAGGTATGTTTGCCTTTGCTTCGGCTCTTCAAGGATATTTCGTTACCCGTGTTCAAATTTGGGAGCGAGTGCTTTTGATTCTTGTCGTGCCGCTTACTTTGGTGCCAAATATGTGTGCAAAATATATTCCGATCATTGCCAACGAATATGCATCTTATGCTATCGGAGTTGGAATTTACGGACTTCTTTTTGCGTATCAGTGGATGAAAAACAAGGGCGAAAAAAGAGCTTTGAAAATCTAAAATCATGCTAAGAGCCTATATATCTCTTTTAGGCGCCACTTTTATAGTAGGATTTTCATTCGCTTTTGTAAAAATTTCACTTCAGTCCGCAAGCGTATTTGAAAGTCTGGCGCATAGATTTAGCATAGCATTTATAGCCGTGCTTGTTTTAGTTAAATTTGGGCTTATAAAGGCAAAATTTAGCCTAGGCGATTTTGGAAAAATACTTTTTATAGCTGTTTTGTATCCAAGCTCGTTTTTTGCGTTTCAAGCATTTGGGCTTAGCTTTACAAGCTCGGTTATGGCGGGGATATTGCATGCTTGCACGCCTATTGCAACTATGGCTTTTGCGCATTTTTTTATCGGAGAACAGACCGATATAAGGCAAAAACTTTTTGTTTTAATCTCTGTTTGCGGCGTGATTTATATCATAATGATATCTGGAAATTTGAGCGAAAGTTCAAGTCTGATAGGCAATTTTTTGATTATACTCTCCGTTGTTTCCATCTCGCTTTATAATGTTTTTGCAAGGCGTATTTTGGCAAAATTTGAAATTTCAAAGTTAGTTATTATCACGGTTTTTATAGGATTTGTCTTTTTTAACACGCTAAATTTGGGCGATTATATTTTAAAGTCTAAGGATTTAAGGCTATATTTTGCCTCCTTTTTGGATCTTGAATTTACTTTTGCAATCCTATTTTTAGCCATTTTTAGCTCTGTTGCAACCTCTTTTTTATTTGGTTACGCCCTAAAACGGCTGGAGGCTTTTAAGGTTGGGATTTTTAGCAATCTTTCCACTTTGATAACCGTAATTGCCGGAGTGTTTTTGCTTGATGAGGAGTTTAAAATTTATCATTTCGTTGGAGCAAGTTTTATAATACTTGGCGTAATTGGAGCTAATTTGTCAAATTTAAAGAGGAAATTTTGATGAAAATAGGGGTTTTTGACTCGGGACTTGGCGGGCTTAGCGTCTTAAAAGAGGCTATTAAAAAACTACCAAACGAGCAATTTTTATACTATGCCGATAAGGATAACGTTCCTTACGGGCTAAAGTCAAAAGAGGAGATTTTAAAATTTACGATTCAAGCGGTAAAATTTATGCAAGAGCAGGGCGTAAAGGCTATCGTCATAGCTTGCAATACCGCTACGAGTGCCGCTATCAACGAGCTTAGAGCAAATTTTAGCTTGCCTATCATCGGCATGGAGCCTGCCGTAAAAAAGGCGGTAGATAGTTGCGGAGGCGCTCGCACTTTGGTTATCGCTACTCCTATAACGGTTAAAGGCAAAAAACTACAAGAGCTTATAAAGCGCGTAGATAACGACCATTTGGTAGATCTCGTAGCTTTACCCGAGCTTGTTAAATTCGCAGAAAACGAGGAGTTTAACTCAGACCGCGTAAAAGAGTATCTTAAAAACGAGCTTTTAAAATTCGATCTATCGCTTTACTCCTCTTTAGTGCTTGGTTGCACGCATTTTAACTATTTTAAAGATAGCTTAAGAGAAATTTTAGCGTCTCATATCAAGATGATAGACGGCAACGAAGGGACGGTAAATAAGCTTAAATTTGAGCTTGAAAGGCTAAATTTGCTTGAAAATTTAGGCGGAAACGTGAGATACTACTATTCGGCAAGAGAGGTTAAAGATAGCTGCGAGCTTGCTAGGATAGATAGGTATTTAGCTAGGCTTGATAGGATGCTTTTGATAGAGTAAAACGATAAATTTCATCCAAATTCTTAAATTTAGAGCAAAATTTATCGTTTAATATGACTTAGATTAAAGCTTTTTTGATCTTTGCAGATCATCCGCCCA
>JAUNLC010000034.1:10663-18411 GCA_030532465.1 Campylobacter sp.
TTTTAAATTCGGCATTTTGATAAGCTTTTAGCCCATCTTCAAAATCCCCGCTCATAGCAACCATAACCACGGCAGATAACATTAATATCTTTTTCATTTAATCTCCTAAAATTTGAGACATTTTATCATAATAAAAATTATACTATGCTAATATAGCAGATTATATATTAGTTTTATTTAGGCGTTTTTAACGATTGATTTTTATTTTACACAACTATTATAAATTCTCACGTGTCAAATATTCTTTTAGCTCTTTTCTTGCTTGAATGAACTTACTTATCTCTTTTTCATTGGATTTCTTTACTATATATGAACCATAAGTCAGTCCACTAAATACCAACATTAGCACTTAAAGATATATTAAAAAATTTAAAAGAGCCTTTAAATAGATAGTAGTAGGAGGATAGTAGAAACAAATACCCAAATAAAATCATAAAACCTATAGCCGTAATTTTAAGCGAGAACTCTAAAAATTTATTGCCTTGATATACGGATTCTTTGTTTATTGTTAGATTTTTTATAGCTAACGATTCACCGTTATTGTTAGCGACTATTACTATCTCATCGTCATCACTTATGCTAATGCCTGAACCGCTTATATCAAATTGCTTATTGTTGATACGGCATAACTCTTTAGTCTCCGCTTGAGTTCTTACAGAGCCTCCTTTGCCGATCGCTTCAGGTCTGTAATTACTTGTAACGCCAAGCAGAATCGATTTTCTGTGAGAGACAATTCCAAATTTATTAGTCGTTACTTGTCCTTTTGTTAATAAAACAAGTAATTTATCAAAAAAAACGATTAGTAAATTACCGGATTATAATATTTAGAAACTATATTTGGATTAGATTATATATTCTTGTTATTCAGACGTTTTTCTCGCTCTTTAAAGTCGCTCATCACGCTTTTTAAGAACTCGTAAAAACTACTTTGATGATGAGGGTATATGAGATGTGTTAGTTCGTGAAGGACGACATATTCGATTAGCTCGGACTCTTTTTCGATGAGGTTTAAATTTAAGTTGATGTAGCCTTTGCGCCAGTTGCAGCTTCCCCAGCGCGTCTGCATTTTTCGTATCACGACGCGGTTTATTTTACGGTTTATGATAGAGCTAAATTTGTCGATAAAATTATTAAAAATGCGCTTCGCTTCGCTTTTTTTAAACTCTTCGAGCCTTTTTAAATTTGGAGTTAAAATTTCACCTTCCTTTAACAATACCGCCTTTAAATTCTCATCAAATTTTATCTTGTAAATTTTACCAAGCAGGCAAAACTCATCATCTTTTGGTAAATTTGCCGAAATTTTCTCATGCGTTTTAACAAGCCAATCTTTATGAGTGTTTAAGAAATTTATCGCTGTTTTTTGTGTAATGTAAAATGGCAAAGAGCAAGAAATTTTGCCTTGCTTGTTTATCTTAAGCCTGATATTTCTTGCTCTTTTTGTAAATTTTAAAAATACTTTAAAATCTAAAAAATCAATCACGCTCTCTTTTGTCATATTGTGCTTAAAGTGCGTATCAGTCCAGCTGCCTTGATGTTTTGTGAAACAGGGTTAGAGCTATAAATACAAACGCCAAAACACAAGATGTTATAAGCGCGTAAAATCCTCCGTCCCATCCGAACACATCGACTAATTTACCCATTACATACCCAGCGCTTGCCGAGCCTAAAAGATATCCAAAAAGTCCCGTTAGTCCCGTAGCGGTGCCTGTTGCCACTCTAGGAACAAGGTCTGCGGCCTGAAGTCCTATCATCATAACGGGTCCGTATATCAAAAATCCGATCGCAACCAAACAGAGGTTATCTACCAAAGGATTGCCGGCAGGGTTTTTCCAGTAAACCACTATGGCGATTAAAACGCCTACTAAAAATAGCAACATAGGCGGCGCGCGGTGGCCTTTGAAAACTTTATCGCTTAGATAACCGCTAGCAAGCATGCCGAAAATTCCAGCGTATTCATAAAGGAAATAAGCCCAACTTTGCTTATCTACGGTAAAGTGCTTAACCTCTTTTAAGTAAGTAGGCGCCCAATCTATGATGCCGTATCTAACGAAATAAACAAAGATATTTGCTATCGTGATGGCCCATAAAAATTTATTGTTGATGATGTATTTGTAAAAGATATCTTTTGAGCTTAGAGTGTGGGCTGATTCTACTTTTTGGATATGTTTTTCGCCTTTATACTCTTCAACGGGCGGCAGTCCAACCGACTCAGGCGTATCTCGTAAAAGATAAAACATCACGAAGGCTAAAACTATAGCGATTAACGCAGGTAGATAAAATAACGACTGCCAAACGCCAAAAATGGATAGCCCAAGTATCGCAAGAGGTCCTATAAGACCGCCTCCTAAGTTGTGAGAGACGTTCCACCAGCTCCACCACACGCCGCGTTCGGATGTGGAAAACCAGTTTGTCATACTCTTTGCGCCGGGAGGATATCCCATGCCTTGAAACCAGCCGTTAAGCGCGCCAAGAATTATCATTGCTCCTATAGATGAGAGCACTCCCGGAACCAAGCCGAATATGAGGCTTACTATAGCCGAACAGATAAGCCCTATAGTCATGAAGTATTTCGGGTTGCTTCTATCCGAGATATTTCCCATGATAAATTTACTAAAGCCGTAAGCCATGGATAGAGCCACGCCGACCTTGCCTAAATCAGCCTTGCTAAAGCCGTATTCGTCGATAAGATAAGGAATGGCAAGAGAGAAGTTTTTGCGGATTAGGTAGTATGCCGCGTAGCCTATGAATACACCGGCAAAAATTTGCCAACGAAGTCTTTTATACTCCGCATCAACGCGAGATGGCTCTACTTTTTGCGTTGAGGGAGGAGAAGCCTTTAGAAATGAAAACATATTTCTCCTTATTGGGTTAGAAATTTAGTAAAACACGCAATTTTAGCACAAGGTATCTTTAAATTTTGCTTTATTATATAAATTTAAGATTTTATTAATACCTTCAGCTTAGTCTCACACAAGCCGTTTTGACTGCCATTTTTTACTCTTCCAGCGCCAAGTATTTACAAGCCCTCTTAGCCACTCATCAGCCACAAACCCGATCCAAACTCCGATGATCCCCATGCCCTGAGCTATGCCTAGATAATACCCAAGCGGCAAGCTAACGCCCCACATAAATATAATGCCCGTTATAAGCGGGAATTTCGCATCCCCTGCGGCACGAAGAGCGTTTACTATGACTATGTTAAAGGTTCGCCCCGTTTCAAGCGCGATAGAAAGCGCAAACAAAGGAAGCATGATCTCTTTTAGCTCAGCGGTTAAATTTAACCGATCCATTATCTCGAATTTAGCCAGATACGCGCTTGTTACGACTATTAGCGTTAGAGCTAACCCAAGCCAAAGAGCGCGAAACGTTCGTAAGTAAGCGACTTCAAATTTCATCGCACCTACTAAATGTCCTACTATGATCTCATTTGCCACGCTTATACTCGCTCCGCAAAGCAGGATTAAAAGGGTGATTTGAAAGTATATGGTCTGCACGCTTAAGCTTGCTTCGCCCATACTTGCCACAAAGCCAAAAGCGACCATGTATTGAGCCATCCAGAGCAAATTTTCACCGGCGCTTGGCAAACCGACGGATAAAATTTTGCGTAAAATTTTAAACGGTAGGCTTAAAAGCATTCCCGCATAAATTCTAACTTTAGCCGTGCGTATTAAAATGAGAAATAGCACGATAAGTCCCGCAAGCCGCCCGATAAGAGTTGAGATCGCAACTCCGTATAGACCGTAATTTGGCAGTCCAAACCAGCCAAAAAGCGCGATAGCGTTGCCAAAAAGAGTAATTACATTCATCAAAACCGAAACCAGCATGACGTTAAAAACAAATCCATAAACCCTTAAAACCGCAGCAAGCACCATGCCGACCCCGTCAAAAAAGAGCGCTATACCAAGAACGTGCAGGTAGTTAAAGCTCTCATCTATCAAATTTTCAGGCACCTGCAAGAGCTCTAAGACCTCGTGTCCGTAAAAATATATAAAAATCGCACAAACTAGCCCGAAAATCGTGTTAAAAGTAATGCTTGCATGCACGACTCTAAGCGCTAAATTTTTGTTTTTAGCTCCCAAGGCTTGCGCGACCACGACCGAACATCCCACACTTAAAAAGCTAAAAATCGTCATAAACAGGTCCATCACTTGATTGCCCGCTCCCATGGCGCCCACTAGATGCACGCTTACCTTAGTTACCATGTAGGTATTTATAATAAGCGTGATGAAGTGTAAAAACATATCTAAAAATATGGGTAGAGTAAGCTTTCTAAGCGATAGATTCATGAATTCTCTTTTTAAGGGGGCTTGAAATTTAAGGTCTAATTATATCCAAATAAAAATTTAAACCGAATTTTCATATTTTGATTTATAAAATTTTCTATTTTAAAGATGAGTTTTTCTCTTTATATCGGGCTTTGTATAATATTTTTATTAGCTTACTTAAGTATAATCTTTGCAAATTTAAATTTAACGGATAAAAAATGGAGAAGAAAAATTTTACCTCTAGGTGGGCTTTTATAATAGCCTGTGTAGGATCTGCCATAGGTATGGCAAACGTTTGGGGATTTCCTTACAAGATAGGCGCAAACGGCGGCGGAGCGTTTTTGGTTATATACATTTTTTTCGTGGCTATCTTTTCGTATGTGGGGCTTTCTGCGGAGTATGCGATAGGAAGAAGGGCGAAGACGGGAACTCTTGGTTCGTATGAGTATGCGTTTAAAAGCAGAGGCCTTGATAAGATAGGTAAATTTGTAGGTTGGATACCTCTTGCGGGCTCCATGTGTATAGCTATAGGTTATGCCGTCATCATAGCTTACGTCCTAAAGGCTCTTACTCAAGCGATAACGGGCTCTTTAATGAGTGTTGATACAAATACATGGTTTGAATCCTTTGCGCTAAGTAGCTATTCGGTTATCCCGTTTCACTTTATAGTCGTTGCGGGAACGCTATTTACGCTATTTTTCGGAGCCAAAAGCATAGAAAAGACAAACAAGGTTATGATGCCTATATTTTTTATCCTCTTTGCCATACTTGCGGTTAGAGTGGCGATGCTTGAAGGCGCTTTTGAGGGGTATAAATTCGTATTTAGAGGAGATTGGGGCAAGCTTAGCGATCCTATGGTTTGGGTTGCGGCTATGGGGCAGGCCTTTTTCTCGCTCTCCATTACGGGTTCGGGCATGATAGTTTACGGCGCTTATCTTTCAAAACAAGAGGATATTGTGGATTCTGCTAAGAAAACGGCATTTTTTGATACGACTGCGGCTATGGTAGCAGCTCTTGTTATGATACCTGCCGTTTTTGCTTACAAGATGGATCCTGCCGCGGGACCGGGGTTACTTTTCGTAACACTGCCTAAAATTTTACAAGATATGGCGGGCGGACAAATTTTTGCCATTATTTTATTTACCGCCGTGATATTTGGAGGCATTAGCTCTTTGCAAAATATGTTTGAAGCCGTAGCCGAGTCGATAATGCACAAATTTCCAAATCTCAAACGAAGCTACGTGCTTATCATGTTATGCGTTATATGCTTTGGTATAGGCGTAAATATGGAGGCTATATCAAGCTGGGGGCCTTGGATGGATTTCGTATCTATCTATATCATCCCTATCGGAGCCGTTATCGGAGCGGTATCTTGGTTTTGGATAATCAAAAAAGACGAGATCATGGATGAGATAAATACGGGCGCAGCTAAAAAGCAGGGCGATCTTTGGTATAGCATAGGTAGATATATTTACGTGCCGATGGCTCTTACGCTTTGTATAATCGCGCTTAGTAAGCAAATTTCGTTTTAATCGAGGCTTTTTGTGGCGTTAGTCGATCTAATAGACGTAAGTAAAAAATTTGGCTCCAATGAAATTTTAAACGGCATAAATTTTAGCGTCAATGAGCGCGAAATGATCGCCGTCATAGGCAAAAACGGAAGCGGCAAAAGCACGCTTATGAAGCTTATAGGCGGTCTAATCGAGCCTGATACGGGCAGAAGAATCGTGCAAAACGGCATAAAGGTTGAGATGCTCGCACAAAATCCAAATTTTAACGAATCCCTCACTGTAAAAGAGGCTTTAAATTTAGAGCTTAAAGAGATATTTCACGCAAGAGATGAGTATGCCGCAGTTCTTGAAAAGCTTGCAAAAGAGCCCGGCAGCAAGGAGCTTCACGCCAGACAAGATGAGCTGATAAAATTTATCGAAGCCAAAGACGGCTGGCAGATTGAGAGAAAGATCGAGCGGGTATTGATCGAATTTAAGCTAAAAGAGTATGAAGATAGGGCGGTTTTTAGCCTTAGCGGAGGTGAAATTCGCCGCGTGGCTCTTGGTGCGCTCATCCTTAAAAAACCCGATGTGCTCTTGCTTGATGAGCCGACAAACCATCTTGACGTATATATGGTGCGATTTTTAGAGGATATGCTTAAAAGCTCAAAACAAACCATAGTATTTATAAGCCACGATCGCTATTTTATCGATGCTTTGGCAACTAGAAGCGTAGAGGTTGAGGATGCCAAGCTTCGCAGTTTTGATGGCGGATACGCAAACTACCTAGCTAAAAAAGAGGAAATTTTACTCTCTTTAGCCAAATCTCACGAGACTTTGCTAAAACAGCTTAAGAGTGAAGAGGAGTGGTTAAGGCGAGGCGTAAAAGCAAGGCTAAAGCGCAACGAAGGCCGTAAAGAGCGCGTTATGCAGATGCGCGAGGAGGCTAAGAAAAATCCCGGCGTCATACGAAGAGTAAGGCTTGAGCTTGAGCGAGCGAGTAAAAATTTCAACCAAACTCACTCGACAAACCGAAAGAAAATGCTGTTTGAGATTAAAAATTTAAGCAAGAGCGTTGGCGGTAAGGTGCTGTTTGAGAAATTTGACGCTAGGGTTTTACAAGGCGAGCGTATCGCCATAGTCGGGCGAAACGGAAGCGGTAAGAGCACCTTGCTAAAAATTTTACTTGGGCTAGAAAAACAAAGCGGCGGAGAGATAAAGCGCGGTGATGTGAGGATCGGGTATTTTGATCAATCAAGAAGCGCGCTAAGCGATGAAAAGAGCTTAATCGAGGTATTTTGTCCAAACGGCGGAGATAGGGTCATGGTGCGCGGGCGAAATATGCACGTTTACGGCTATCTTAAAAATTTTTTATTTCCAAAGGAGTTTTTGGATAAGCCTATCGGCGTGCTAAGCGGTGGGGAGAAAAACCGCGTAGCCTTAGCGCTACTTTTTGCGGGCGAATACGACGTGCTCGTGCTTGATGAGCCGACAAACGACCTTGATATCGCGACCATTAATATCTTAGAAGACTATCTGCAAAGCTTTGAGGGCGCTATCTTGCTAGTTAGCCACGATAGGTATTTTGTCGATAAAATTTCATCTAAACTCTGGGCTTTTGAGGGCGAGAAAATCGAAGTAGTTCACCAAGAATACAGCGTCTATCTTGAGCTTGAAGACGAGCTTAACGAGCTTGATAAATTTGAAGCTCAGATGAGTGCGGATAGCGAAAATTTAGCCCAAAAACAAAAGAGTAAGAGCAGAAAGCTAAGCTATAAAGAAAATCAAATTTTGCAAAACCACCCAGATAAAATCACTGCTTTAGAGGCTCAAATTTCAAAACTAAACGAGGGTCTTAGCGATCCAAATGTCTATCAAAAGATAGGATTAACAAAGCTTTATGAAGAGCTTGAAGCGGCTAAAAAAGAGCTTGAAATTTTAGAAAACGAATACTTTGAAGTTTTAGAAATCTCTGAAAATTTGGATAGTTAAA
>JAUNLC010000035.1:0-4878 GCA_030532465.1 Campylobacter sp.
GCCGAGCAAGAGAAATTAAAACCAAAAATATTTAAAATTTCAGCCAAAAAGTCCAAATTTACTACATAAAACTAGGCGTATCATTTGAAAACAGTATCAGATCCCCTGCTCTGGTATTTTGAGCAAGCATCTCTTGCATTTTGGCCTTATCTTTTATAATGATTATCTTTGGTTTTGTAAGGTATTTTAGTAGCGCAACCGCATTGAGTGAGCTTGATATCATCACCACATCAAAAATTTCGTTTATGATTTTGCTTAGCTTTTCATTTTCTTCCGCAGTGCTTTCGACGATGCCCGGAGTTATAAGCACTTTGCGACCCTCATAGCTTGCCACAAGCTCGTAAGAAGCACTCATGCCGTTAAAATTACCGTTAAAGCTATCATCTATGATTATCTTGCCACCGGCATCGATTCTTTGAAGTCTATGCTCGACATTTTTAAGCTTGGATATCAAATTTTGAACCTTATTTACATCAAGCCCAAGATAAAGAGCGGTTTTTACGCAAACGGCTAAATTTACGCTATTAAATTTACCAAGCAGCGGCGAGTGAAATTTAACCCCGTCAAGGCTAAAATTTATACCGTCTAAATTCGCCTTTATATCGCTTAAATCCTTATCAAAAATTTCCACTTTTCTGCCCTCTTTTGCCAGTGTTGAGCTGTGCACAAAAGCCTTTTTGAGACGTTTGGAGCTAAGCGCTTCAAGTTTGGTTGAGCGGATATTATCAAGAGTTTTAAAGTATTCGATGTGCTGAGCCCCTATTTCGCCTACGATTACGATTTGAGGTTTTAAAAACTCTGTTATCTCCGCGATATCGCCTTTTAACCTAGCTCCGGCTTCGGCGATATAAATTTGAGTATCTGCGGCAAGATTGTTATTTACGTCTTGAATTAGTCCCGCCAGAGTATTTACGCTGCGAGGAGTTTTATGGCATCTAAAATCATCTTTTAAAATTTCAAAAAGAAAGTTTTTGATACTTGTTTTACCAAAGCTAGCCGTTATAAGTATGATCTTAAGTTCTTTTATATCTTCAAGCTTTTTAGCGGCTGATTTTTCATAAGCTTTAAAATTCATTTTTTCAAACATAAAGCTCAGTATAAAAGAAAGCGTAAGCGGCAAGATAACGCCTAAATTTTGGCATTTTGCAAAGATAAGGCAAAAGATATTTTCAAGCGTTAAAGCAAGCGCAAGGATAATAAAAAATCGCTTCACCCTAGGTGTAAAAACAAGCTTTTTATCAAGCTTTTTATGCCAAAGATATAGGCTTGGCAGCATTGCAAAGTAAAAATATATCCAAAAAAACTTGCCTGTCGTGTAGTAAAGCACAATCGGAACTATGGCGAAAAATACGTGCCAGACGGGTTTGGTAAAATGAAACAGCACGCGCTCAAATTTATATGAAAACCATTGCAGGCAGGTAATGAGATAAAATCCAAGCGTCAAAGTAAAAATAAAATGCGATATAACAGTTCCGCTTTGGATTAAAATTTGCATTAAATTTTCGCTCATTTTCCCTCCTCGTTTTGCTTTGTTTCAGAGCCGATAACTCCGCTTATATAGCTTGCATGAAGCAAGAAAAAGAAGTGATCGCCCTTAAGCGGATGAAATTCGCTATCAGCTATAAGCTTATGTATCTTTTCGCCGCTTTTTAACGGCGTTGCGCTATCATCTTCGCCCCAAAATATAAACGCCCTGCCCTTGTAGTTTTTAAATTTGCTCGTAAAGTCCTCGTTTACGACATTTTTAAGAGTTTCATACATCTGTTTACTCATGCCTTTAACGTCTTTGGTTGCAAAAAATTTATACAAAGATCCAAATCCAAGCGCTTTTAAAATTTTAAAAACAGCTATCTTAAATCTCACAAAAAACGGCTTTTTAGTCACTATGCCCGCACTGCTTAAAAGGGCTAAATTCGCCGGTTCCAAAAGAGTTGCGACCTTGCCCCCAAAGGAGTGTCCAACTATGATATCAGGCGAGATATTAAGAGCTTCTAAAAAAGCTTTAACGATACCGGCGTAGTCTTTGGTGTAAAGGGCTTCGTGCATATTTGAGGCGCCAAATCCAGGCATATCGATATATATATGTTTAAATTCGCTCAAATATCCGCCAAACGCCTTTTTCATGATTTCCTTATTAGCCCCCCAGCCGTGCAAAAAAAGAACCGCGGGTCTGTTTGAAAGATTTAAAATTTCATAACTTATTTGGTAAATTTTACCGCGGTATTTTATCTCTTTACTCGCCATTTTCACTCTTTTTTCTTGATGAGTATATAGTTTGAAGAACTTCTACCGCCTCGCATAATCGCTCGTATTCCGCCATGTTTAGTAAAACGGCTTCAAATTTATTGTTTTTTACGATTACGGCTCGCTTTGCTTGGGCTGAGGAGACTTTATTTAAAATAGTGCTAAAATTTCGAACAACTTCGGTAGCAGTGTATATCTCATCTTTGCTAAATGTAGTCATATTTTGCTCTTTATGTAAAATTTTACATAAAATATAACACACAAGCCTTTAAATTCGGCTAAATTAAGCTACTAAATTTGATAATTTAATAGCTTAATTTTTCAACAGCGTTTTACAACTTACCTTTAGCCGATGTGATCGAGTTTATAAACTGATAATTTATCTTTATATCGCGCTCTTTTGGCAAATTTTTAGCGAGCGAATTTATAGTCTCTTCAAAGTCGTTAAATAGATAGTTTGCAAGGCTTCCGGGATTTGGGTTTATCTCGTTTAGATATACCTCGTTTTCAATAACGAAAAAATCACACCTTATAAGAGCTCCTTCAAATCCGCAGCTGTAAATTCTCTCAAAACTCTCTTTGAGTTTTGCCTTTAACTCCTCGCTTATATCAGCCTCTTTCGCCCTGCCCTCGCTTGAAAAGCTCATGTATTTTTGCTCATAGTCTAAAAATTCTTTTTTCTTAGGTTCTTCAATGATTGAAAATTTTATCTTGTCTCCTATTTTACAGCCTGCGAGATTATACTCTTTTACTCCGTTTATAAAAGGCTCAACTAAAATTTCACTATCAAATTCAAATGCGACGTCAAGTCCGTATTCAAGCTCGCTATCGTCTTTTATTATGCTAACTCCTATGGAGCTGCCAAGTCTGGCGGGTTTTAAGATAACAGGCAGTGGCAAATTTATAATCTCGCCTCGTTTTATCATCCGGTGTTTCAGGGTTTTAACACCCGCTTTGTTTGCAAGCAACTTGGTTAGCTCTTTATTGTAGCTCATCACGCTAGCTTCAAGCCTTGGACCTATGTAGCTAACGCCGAAGAAATCAAGCATAGCGGCGATCTTGCCGTCTTCTCCGTCCATTCCGTGTATCAAATTTATAAACACATCAGCCTCTATCTTCTTCTCGCCAAACATTCCTCCAGCAAAGAATCCGCCGTTTTTAAGAGTTAGCTTTTTACAGTTTTTATACTTGTCGGAGCTAAAGAAATTTGCCCTCATATCTTTAGATTCAACCAGATAAAACTCTCTAAATTTATCGCAAAACACAAAGGTCAAATCCTGTTTTAGCACGTTTTTTAAAGCTATGGCGCTTACTATACTTATCTCGTGCTCATAGCTTTTTGCTCCAAATAAAATTCCAAATTTCATATCTATCCTTTATCCAAGTTTTTTAAGAGCCTCTTTTATAAGCTCGCTTACGTTTGTTGCGGTGCATGTTGAGAGCGCCTTAGCAATTTTATCCCTTTTAAACCCAAGACTCTCAAGCGCAAGCACCGCCTCGTGCTGATGACTTGGCATAGATTCATCGCTCGTTAGTTTGGCATCGCTTAGCTCGGCTATGATGCGTCTTGCCGTCTTTGGGCCTATGCCGGGGACTGATTTAAGAGCGTCCGCGTCGCCGTTTATGATGGCGTTTGTAAAGGCGTTTGGATTTAGGCTGGAGCAAACCGCCATAGCCGTGCTTGCGCCTATGCCGTTTAGCTTGATAAGCATCTCAAACATCCTTTGCTCGCTCGCGTCTAAAAAACCGTAGAGCAAATTCGCATCTTCTCTAATGATCTGAGTTATATTTAGCTCCGTTTTTTCGCCCTTTTCAAGCTTTGCCGAGCAAAACAGAGAGATGAAGATGCCGTATGTTACTCCGCTTTGGGTTTTTAAGAGTAGATATGCAGGCTCTTTTTTGGTGATCACCCCTTCTACTGCTTTTATCATTTATATTCCTTTAATATATTTAAAATTTTACCGACCGCCTCATCAAGAGCCGAATTTAGAGCATTTATAACCTCTTTTGCCTCCTTTGAAGCAAGAGGTTTGGCTGCCGAGACGATCTCGCTTTTTAAAATTTTATCGTTTTTACTTAGCGTTACACTAAGAGAGATTAAGGCTCTTTCTTCATCGGCATTTAGGCTAAGCAAGGTTGTTTGAAGGCTTAAATTTGCCCTATCAAGACTCGTTTTAAACAAGCAGCCGCCCTCAATTTCGCTAAGAATTTTAGTATATATCATCTCGCTTGGAAGAGCTATCCATCTAGCGTCTTTCATAGGATAAATTTGAGAATTTTTATCTATCATCATGATTTCTTTGGTGTCAAAGGGACTTTGAGATTTCACCGGACGGATGTTTATATGCCGCCTACTCTCTTTATCTTGGCAAATTTTAAAGTCGCTATTTCCCAGTATAAAATATCTATTTTCAGGCGCGCTTTTCGCCACGATAGTGCAACCGCTAAATACTGCGGCAAATGCAAGAACAAATATCAAATTTCTCATCTGTTATCCTTATTTTTGACCTCTTTTGGGTCTTTAAAGAAAAACTCGTAAGGCCTATCTTCAAGCCTAAATAGAGTCTGTCTAAAATCTTTTAAGGCTTTTTGAAACTCTATCATCGTCTCGCTAACCTCGTTTGAGAGCGAATT
>JAUNLC010000035.1:4978-18168 GCA_030532465.1 Campylobacter sp.
TGAGAGTCCTTTTTTATCCCGCTTGGAAGATCGGTTGTAAGTATATAGTATGATCTGTAGGCGTCTTTTGACTCGCCGTAACTTCCCATCCACCACATAAATCCTCCAAGAGCGCTTACGGCAAGGACGAAAAATAGCCCTACAAGCGTATAATTAACCCTATTTCCCATTATTTTTTCCTCGTTTTAAATAGCTCTTCAAGCGGATTGTTTTTAAGATTGTCAAGCTCACCTAAATTTCCTTCAAATAGAACTTTTTTATTTTCCAGTATCAAAAACCTATCAAGTATATTGCAGATACTGTCTATATCGTGCGTTACCATTACAACGGTAAGATTTAAGGTATCTCTTAGCTCTACCACAAGCTCGTCAAGCGCTCTAGCGCTTATCGGGTCAAGTCCGCTGTTTGGCTCGTCTAAAAAGAGAATTTTCGGACTTAGCACAAGCGATCTAGCCATCGCCACACGCTTTTTCATGCCTCCGCTTAGCTCGCTTGGATACTGAAGCGCGGCTTTTGGGCTTAAGCCAACCTTTTCAAGCCAAAACATCGCTATCTCTCTCATCGACTTTTCGCTCATATTACTATACTCTTTAAGCAAGATATAGATATTTTCAAGCACATTCATGGAGGTGTAAAGAGCTCCAAACTGAAACATCACGCCGCATTTTAACCTGATCTCCTGCCTTTTGCTCTCACTTGCAGCCCAAAGATCTTCTCCTAGCATCTCAACCCGTCCGCCGCTTGGCTCCTTTAGATATATCATCGTCTTCATGAGGGTTGATTTGCCCGTGCCGCTTCCTCCAAGAAGCCCGTAAATTTCAGCCTCGTTTACATGGAAATTTACTCCGTCGTGAATTACGTTAGAGCCAAATTTTGTCGATATATCGGTTGCTTTTATGATACTCATATTTCAAGCTGTGTAAATATAACTGAAAAGAGCGCATCTATCATAATCACTCCAAATATAGCATTTACGACGCTTATCGTCGTATAAATTCCGACACTTTGAGTGCTGCCGCTTATCTGAAATCCTCTCATGCACCCTATGAAAGCTATCGCCGCGCCAAAAAACGGAGCCTTTATAAGCCCAACATATAAATGCCTAAGCTCCACTTCCTGATGAAATCTGTTTAGATAGTCGGTAAAACTTATGTCAAGATAGCTGTTAAGCACGACCATTTCACCGAAAATTCCCGCTATATCGGCTAAAAACACAACCAAAGGCATAGCTATGATAAGCGCTATAACACGCGGCAAGACTAGAAATTTAAACGGATCAAAGCCCATAGTCTTCATCGCATCAACCTCTTCGGTTATCTTCATAACTCCGATTTGCGCCGTAAAGCTTGAAGCAAGCCTGCCTGCAACTACGATAGCGGCTATGAGCGGAGCCACCTCTCTAAGAGTTAGCATACCCATCATCTCGACTATTATGATACTTGCGCCGAATTTTTCAAGCAAATTCGCACCCTGATAAGCAAGCACGATGCCTACTAAAAAAGAGGTAAGACAGACGATAAATACCGAATTTATCCCCGCATCTTGAAAATATGTAAAAATTTCTTTTACTCTAAGCGTCTTTGGCAAAAAGATAGTTCTTGCGATCTTTGCCAAAAACTCGCCTAAAAAAGCTAAAAAAACTACCGTATCGCTATAAAATTTCGCCACTTTCTGGCCGATGGCGGCAAATATGTTTTTATCTTCTTTCGTGTCGATTATAGCCTTTATATCGGGGTTTATCTCTTTGTTTATAGAGTTAAATATCCTTTTGCAACTCTCGTTTAAATTTATAAACTCATACGCTTTTTTGCTGTTTATGATACTGTTTTGCAAAAATAACGCCGCAGCATAATCAAGCTCTTTTATACCCTCAAAATTAAGAACCACTCTCTTATGTCTTTTGGATGAAATAAGCGATGAGACGGAGTTTAAAACAGCTCTTTTAAGCTTGAAATTCCACTCGTTTTTTAAATTTATAGATAGGGTCTTTTTTTGCAAATGATAATCGTAAAATTCGCTTGCGCTAAAACTTAAACCAAACAAATTTCAGACCCTTAAACTCTTCTTATATTGTTGCTCTTTTTGATAGCATAATCAACTTCGCCCTCTTCGTTTTCGATCTTTTTTATCATCAAAACCCTTGCGATCTCGTTTTCTCTGGTGTTATAAACTATCTCTTTTGGTGGATCAACCAGCTTAAATTTGATCTCGTTAAATTCGCGCCAGTTGCTGTGATTTATAACTTTTGAGCTAAAAATTCCATCTTGGATATCTTTTATCTCCTCTTTAAGACCTGTTATTTGATCCCTTTTTTCTTTAAAATCTTTTAATAGCGCGTTATATTCGTGCACGAGCTGTTGATACTCTTTAAGCTTTTTGATAAAGGTTACGGGCGGAGTTTTCTTTTGCGCCCTAAACTCCTCCATTTTTTCTTTTATGATATTCATAGGCACTCTATTTTCTTCGATCACGCATCTTTTTGACTCAAGTTGCTTTGGAGTCTTTGATATTTGCTCTTTGATCTGTTTGATCTGATCCATATACTCATTTATCTTGTCGCCGCTGTTTTTAACCATACTAAAATCAACTAAAATTTTATTATTTGTTCCGCGAAGCTGTTTTATCTCAAGCGTATCCGCGATAATGATACTTGAGTTTGAAGCCAAAACCCCAACCTCTAATCGCTCGGCTATCACTTCTCCTCCAAGTATAGATCTTATAACGGCTGTTTTGGCTTTAACTCTGCCGTTTTCTAAGCGGTCTATCTCGACGTGATCTCCGTCAAAGCTTCCTATATGAACGGCGATCTTAGCCTCTTTGGCTTCTATGTGAGACTTTGCATGAGTTTGTCCGCCTATGGTTACCTTGTTTGCCTTTATGGTTGCGTTTTGAGCTACGTTTCCGTGGATATTTATCTCGTTTGCCTCCACATTCATTCCCGCACCTATGGCGTCTTTTGTCACGTCGCTTTCTTTTACGTTTAAAGTTACTTTGTTATCAAGTCCGGTATCGATAGAGCCCGTGGTTCTAAATGAAATTTCATTTACGTCAAGCTGTTCTTTTATATCAAAAGCGCCCTTTTCTTCGCACACGTAACCTGCTTTTTTGGAGTAGTATTTTATCCCTTTTTCATCCTCTATAGCCTCTATGTTATCGCTATGTTGAATCATTTTAGAAACGCCTGTTTTAGGCTGATTTACGGGAAGTAAATTTCCTCTTACATCCCTGCCCGCTTCTCCGTTATAAGACTTTACATACTCAAATACCAGTTCGTTTTCGCCCACTCCCAGCAGATAGCCGCGATTAGCATAATCGATCTTTCCTTGGCTATCGGCGTTTTTAACCTTGTTTTTATAGTGGTATATGATCGCATCGTCTATCGATTCAACCTTGTCAATGCCTGAAGTAACGACAAAAGTATAATCTCTATCTATTATCTCGTTTATCCTAAGTGTAGATGAAATTTTACTAAGCTCAGCCCTCATCACTTGGTTTCTAATTCCTGCCAAAATTCCTACTTTAATGAGCTTTTTGTAGATAAATTCGCGCATCTTGGCTTCAAATTCTTTAAAATAAACCACATCATTGCTTCTTGAAACGGTAGCTATGACTTTAGTCAAGTTTTTATTTACGTTTAAGGATATATTCGGCAGCAGCTTTGGTTTGTTCCGTCTTACATCGAAAAACTCGACTTTATAGGTCTGTTTTATATTTTCAACCTGATTTATATAAAATTTATCATCATCAAATATCTCTAGTTTTTCTCCTTCTATAACTTTAATCTCACTATCGCCAAGAAGCTTGTATTCGGTAAAAATTTCTACGATATTAAAATCTATAAATTTTGCTTCCACGTTAAAATTAGTTGATAAATTTGAAATTTCCGCATAAGGATTTGGGGTTTGTATTATCATCGGATCAAGATATATCGGCTCGTTTGTTTGGATATTTTGCACTTAAATTCTCTCATAAATTATCTAAATTTGGCTATTATCTCTAAAATTTTATTAAAATAAAGTTATGTCGCATTTTTACGTCTTTTAAATCTAAATTTGCGTATTATTTCGTAATCTTAAATTTATATATGGAAATTTATGTTTATAAAAGGTTTTTTTTCAAACAGTGTAGGAATTTTAACTTCTCGCGTTCTTGGGCTTTTTAGAGACCTGCTTACGGCCTTTACTTTGGGTGCGGGAATTTATAGCGATATATTTTTTATAGCTTTTAAAATCCCGAATTTATTACGCAGAATTTTTGGCGAAGGGGCTTTTTCGCAAGCTTTTTTGCCAAATTTTACGAAAGCAAACAAAAAAGGAGTTTTTGCCGCTGAAATTTTCTTAAAATTTCTATTTTTCATAGGAGTTTTAACTCTTCTTGTAAATATTTTTGCACCTCAATTTACAAAAATCATCGCAACCGGACTTGACGCGCAGGGTATAGCCGAAGCGGTTCCTTTAGTAAAGATAAATTTTTACTACCTTGCTCTTATTTACATCGTTACCTTTTTAGCATCCTTGCTTCAGTATCGTCAGCACTTTGTAACAACCGCGTTTTCAACCGCGCTTTTAAATTTAGCCATGATCGTTTCGCTTCTTTTATCTCAAGGCAAAGAGCCGAGGATAGTTGCTTACTATCTTAGTTTTGGCGTTGTAGCAGGCGGAATTTTACAAGTCATAGCTCATCTTATAGCGCTTTACAGGACCTCTATGTCAAAGCTCTTTTTTGGAGGAATTGTAAAATTCGCAAGAGGAAAAAGAGCAAATTCCAAAGGTTTTTTTATAAATTTTTATCACGGACTTTTGGGCTCTTCGGCAATGCAGATAAGCTCGTTTATGGATACTTGGCTGGCTAGCTTTTTAGCCGCGGGAAGCATTAGCTATCTATTTTACGCAAACCGAATTTTTCAGCTTCCGCTTGCGATATTTGCCATCGCTCTTTCAACTGCTCTTTTTCCAAAGATAACCAAGCAGATAAAGGCAAAAAACGAAGCGCAGGCTCTAAAATGGATGAATAAGAGCTTTGAGTTTTTGTTTTTCTTGCTAATTGCCGCAACGCTTGGCGGCATAATACTAGCTGAGCCTATCATAAAACTGCTTTTTGAAAGAGGAAGCTTTAACGCGCAAAGCACCGCTCAGACCGCAAGAGTCTTGCAAGCTTATATGATAGGGCTTTTGCCTTTTGGACTGGCTAAGCTGTTTTCGCTCTGGCTTTATGCAAAACTTCAGCAAAAACGAGCTTCCAAGATAGCCGTAATCTGTCTTGTTGTAAATTTGATAATGGCGGTTATCTTAATGCGTCCTTACGGAGCCTTTGGACTTGCGCTTGCAAGTTCGCTTGGCGGGTTTGTCTTGCTTTTTTTAAACATAAGAGCATTTGGGGCTAAAGAATTTTTAGCTATAATCAGCTTTAAAAGACTAAGCTCAATGCTCGCTATTTTGAGCGTTTTTGCTATTATTTTAATATTTTTAAGGAATTTTATAGATGCAAATTTTTGATAGCGTAAAAAAAGAGAAAGTTAAATTTGAGCCTATAGATGAGGGCGTGGTTAGAATTTATGTGTGTGGACCGACGGTTTATGACGATTCGCATTTAGGACACGCTAAAAGCGCAATCAGCTTTGATCTGCTTAGGCGCGTTTTTATCGAGCTTGGATATGAGGTTAAATTTGTAAAAAACTTTACGGACATAGACGATAAAATCCTAAAAAAGATGAGCGAAACGGGCAAAAGTCTAGAAGAGATCACAAGCTATTATATAAAAAGCTATAAAGACGATATGTGCGCTCTTAACGTGCTTGAGGCGGATATCGAGCCAAAGGCGACGCAAACGCTTGAAGAGATGATAGAGTATATAAGAAATTTGCTTCTTGGAGGCTTTGCTTACGAGATCGCGGGTGATGGAATTTACTTTGACACCTCAAAAGATAGCGAGTATCTAAGCTTAAGCGGTAAGAGTGAAAGTAGCGAAAATATCGCGCGAGTGGAGAGCAGCGAGCTTAAACGAAACGAAAAGGACTTCGTGCTTTGGAAATTTGATGAGGCGTGGTATGCAAGCCCCTTTGGCGCAGGCCGTCCCGGTTGGCATACCGAGTGCGTAGCGATGATAAAAAAGCACCTTTCAAGCGGAAGCGAATATGAGATAGATATCCATGCAGGAGGTATCGACCTACTCTTTCCACATCATGAAAACGAGGCTGCGCAGTGCAGATGCGGCGAGCGAAAGACGCTAGCGAAATACTGGATGCATAACGGCTTTATAAAGGTAAATGACGAAAAGATGAGTAAGAGTCTTGGAAATAGCTTTTTTGTAAAGGCAGCTCTTAAGGAAAATTTAGGCGAGGCGCTTAGATTTTATCTGCTTAGCTCGCATTATAGGGCGCATTTTAACTATAGCGACGAGGATTTGGCTGCTAGCAAAAAGCGACTGGATAAAATTTACCGCCTTAAAAAGCGCATAGGCGAAGCGAATTTAGGAGAGGAAAACAAAGAGTTTAGAGCCGAGCTTTTAGACGCGCTTGAAGACGATCTAAATACCTCAAAGGCACTTGCCGTAGTGGATGAATTTGTAAAAGTGGCAAACGAAAAGCTTGATCAAAACCCAAAAGATAAAGCCTATAAAGGCGAAATTTTAGCGAATTTAAGACTCGTAGCTAGAGTTTTTGGCATCTTGCAAGTTGATGTTTATGAGTATTTCCAATTTGGCGTAAGCGACGAACAAAAAGCGCGTATAAACGAGCTCATCTCGCAAAGAAACGAGGCAAAAGCAGCTAAAGATTACGCTAAGGCAGACGCCATAAGAGAGGAACTTCTCTCAATGCAAATAGCCATAATGGATACTGCTAGCGGCACGATGTGGGAGAAGTTATGAGCCTAAAGATGAATCTTAAAGATGTCTTAAGGCGTTTTAGCCCATACTTTAAAGACTATATTCCGCAATTTTGCCTAGCTATCCTTGGTATGCTGCTTGCAAGCGGTGGAACTGCGGCATCTGCGTGGGTTATCGAGCCCGTGTTAAATAAAATTTTTATAGAAAAAAACAAAGAGCTTTTGTATCTGCTTCCTTATGCGATTGTGGCGATATATTTTTTAAAGGGGCTTGGAACCTTCTTGCAAGCTTATTTTACCGCCTATATCGGGCAGGATGTGGTAAGAATATTTCGCGAGAAGCTGCTTGCAAATTTACTAAATTTGGATATGAAATTCTTTAACGAATTTCGCACCGGCGAGCTAATCAGCCGCAACATCAACGATATAGAGCGCATCAGAAGTATCGTCTCATCGATGATACCTGAGATGATAAGGGAGAGTATCACGATATTTGGACTTCTTTGCGTGGTGATCTATCAGAGTTATCAGCTTGCGTTTTTTGCTCTTATCGTTTTGCCTGTGGCTATCTATCCTCTATCTTTGCTTGCTAAAAAGATGAAAAAGCTCTCAAAAGCGGCTCAGGAAAAGACATCGGACATCAGCTCGCGCCTTAGTGAAATTTTTACAAATATAGAGATAATCAAAGCAAACAACGCCCAAAACTACGAGCATACAAGATTTGTCGATGAAAACAATAAATTTTTCAAACTAAATTTAAAAAGCGTAAAGATAGATGAATCCGTAAGTCCTATTATGGAAGTTATAGGAAGTATAGGCGTAGCGGCGGTTGTGATAATAGGCGGAAAAGAGGTTATAGACGGACATATCACCATGGGAAGCTTCTTTTCGTTTTTAACCGCGCTTTTCATGCTCTATACGCCAGTTAAGCGAATTTCAAGGCTTTATAACAGAATTCAAGATGCAGTCGCGGCAGCCGAAAGGACATTTGAACTGCTTGATAAAAAGCCTATGATAACAGGCGGAACAAAGCAAATTCCAAGCGTTATAGAGTCGATAGAATTTAAAGACGTAAGGCTAAAATACGACGAAAAAGAGGTTTTAAAGGGTATAAATTTAAGCGCTTTAAAATCTCAAATGATAGCGCTTGTAGGCTCAAGCGGCGGAGGAAAAAGCTCTATCGTAAATCTTCTTATGCGATTTTACGACACTCAAAGCGGAGAAATTTTAATAAACGCCACCGACATACGCGAATTTGACCTCGCCTCGCTTAGAGATAATGTGGGGCTTGTCAGCCAGCGCGTTTATATCTTTAACGACACCATAGCTAAAAACGTGGCTTACGGGCGGGAATTTGACGAAGAGGCGGTTAAAAACGCTCTTAAAATGGCAAACGCCTATGATTTCGTAGCTTCGCTTGAAGATGGCATGCATACCGTTTTAAACGAATTTGGCACCAACCTTTCAGGCGGTCAGCGCCAAAGAATCGCGATTGCAAGAGCTCTTTATAAAAATCCTCAAATTTTAATATTTGACGAAGCGACATCGGCGCTTGATAACGAGAGCGAAAGGCAAATTTCAAATGCGATCGCAAATTTACAACACGAAAAGATAATTTTTGTCATAGCTCACCGTTTAAGCACTGTTGAAAATGCCGATAAGATAGCGGTTGTAAGCAATGGAAAAGTAGTTGGATTCGGAGATGACGAGACGCTTAGTAAAAGTTGCGAGCTTTATCAAAAACTAAAAGGAAAATCGCTAATTTAAGTTCAAATTTGCTAAAATCAGCGAAAATTTAAGGATTAATTTTGGATTATAACACTCTAAAATCTATTTTTTTTAAATTTCAGCCCGAAACCGCGCATAAGATAGCCGAAGTGGGCTTAGTTTCGCTTAACCGTGCATTTCCCGGGGCTCTTAGTTTTCTTGCAAAAAATTGCGTTGTAAACGACGCTAGACTTCAGCAAAATTTATTTAACATCGTTTTTAATAATCCTATAGGAATCGCGGGCGGATTTGATAAAAACGCAGTTATGATTAGACCTCTAACCGCGCTTGGGTTCGGACATATCGAATTTGGCACGATAACTCCAAAGCCTCAAAAAGGTAACGACAAGCCAAGACTTTTTAGACTCGTGGAAGAAGAAAGTATCCAAAACGCGATGGGCTTTAACAACGAAGGCGCAAAGAGCGTATCAAAAAGAGTAAGAAAACTATATCCTTTTGTCATCCCTCTTTTTGTAAATATCGGCAAAAACAAGGTTACGCCAAATGAAAACGCGATAGATGATTATGAAAATTTAGTTCGCGAATTTAACGAAATTTGCGATGCTTTTGTGATAAACGTCTCTTCTCCGAATACGCCGAATTTACGCGCTTTGCAAGAGCAAGATTTTATAAAAGAGCTATTTTCTCGTATCCGTCCGCTTACTTCTAAGCCGATCATCTTTAAAATAGCTCCCGATATGAGCCATGAAAAAGCGGTTGAAATTTGTAAATGCGCCGTAAATAGCGGAGCAAACGCCTTAATCATAAACAATACAAGCGTTGATTATTCGCTCTCAAACTCACCGAATTTGCAAAATTTCGGCGGACTTAGCGGCAGGGTTATAACCGAAAAATCGGCAATGCTTTTTAAGGCTGTAGCCGATGAGCTCTTTGGCAAAACCATACTCATAGCAAGCGGAGGCATAGATAGCGGACAAGAGGCATATAGACGCATAAAAATGGGTGCAAATTTGGTGCAAATTTATACCTCTTTCATCTTTAAAGGACCTTTTGTCTGCAAGATGATAAATTCAGAAATTTTAAGACTGCTTGAAGCTGATGGATTTTCTCATATAAGCGAAGCTGTCGGGATTGACGTAAGAAAATAAATAAAAATTTAAGGTAAAAAATGCTTTTAAAATATTCAAAAACTAAGTTAAAAAACGGCTTTGAGATCTATCACATCCCCGTAAATAAGGGCTCAGACGTGATAAGCGTGGATCTTTTTTATAAGGTTGGCTCAAGAAATGAAGTCATGGGTAAAAGCGGCATAGCTCATATGCTCGAGCACCTAAATTTTAAATCGACTAAAAATTTAAAAGCGGGCGAATTCGACGAGATAGTAAAGGGCTTTGGCGGCATAAATAACGCAAGCACGGGCTTTGATTATACGCACTACTTTGTAAAATGCTCGAAGCAAAATTTAGATCGTTCTCTTGAGCTGTATGCCGATATAATGTCAAATTTGAGCTTAAAAGACAAGGAATTTCAGCCTGAGCGAAATGTAGTTTTAGAAGAGAGGCTTTGGCGAACGGATAATAGTCCTATTGGATTTTTATATTTCACTCTTTTTAACACGGCATTTGCATATCATCCTTATCACTGGACGCCGATTGGATTTATAGAAGATATAAAAAATTGGAGTATTAAAGACATAAAAGAGTTTCACGCGACTTACTATCAGCCTAAAAACGCTATACTTTTAATAAGCGGCGATATAGACAAAAAATCAGCCTTTGAGCTTGGCAAGAAACACTTTGCGGATATTAAAAACTCTCGTGAGATACCAAAACTACACTGCGTAGAGCCCGAGCAAAAAGGCGCAAAAAGGGTTGAAATTTATAAAGATAGCGAAGTTGAGATGCTTGCCATGGCGTTTAAGGTGCCTTCATTTACTCACGAAGATCAAGTCGGGCTAAATGCCATAAGCGAGTATCTAAGTAGCGGAAAAAGCTCGATTTTACATAGAATTTTAGTCGATGAAAAATGCCTTGCAAATCAAATTTACGCTTACAATATGGATAATGTAGATGAGAGTTTATTTATCATAATGGCGGTTTGCAACCCTAGCGTAAAAGCCGAAGAAGTAGAAGCCGAGATAAAAGCGATCTTAGAAAGCGTTAAAACAGGCAAAATCGATAAAGACGAGATAACAAAGATAAAAAATAGCATCAAATCAGACTTCATATACTCTTTTGATAGCGCTTCAAGAGTTGCGAATTTATATGGAAGCTTTCTTGCTCGCGGCGATATAACGCCTCTTTTTGAGCTTGAAAGCAAGATAGAAAATTTAAAAGCAAAAGATATAAACGAAATTTGTAAAAAATACTTCACCGAAAAGACTTCCACGACGGTAATCTTAAGAAAGGATACAAAGTGAATAAAAGAGTCATACAAGGCGCTATGACGGCGCTTATCACGCCTTTTAAAAACGGTAAATTAGACGAGCAAGCTTATGAAAAGCTTATAAAACGCCAGATAAAAAACGGTATAGATGCCGTTGTGCCGGTTGGAACTACCGGAGAGAGCGCTACGCTAACGCATGACGAGCATAGAATTTGTATCGAAATAGCCGTTAGCGCATGCAAAAATACAAACGTAAAAGTCCTTGCAGGAGCAGGCAGTAACGCCACTCACGAAGCGGTCGGACTTGCTAAGTTTGCTCAAGCAAACGGAGCGGACGGTATCCTTTCGGTTGCGCCTTATTACAACAAACCTACTCAAGAGGGGCTTTATCAGCACTACAAAACCATAGCTTCAAGTGTTGAAATTCCGGTGCTTTTATACAATGTGCCGGGCCGCGTTGGGGTTGATATCCTGCCTTGCACTATCTTTAGGCTGTTTAATGACTGCGAAAACATCTTTGGCGTAAAAGAAGCCAGCGGAAGTATCGATAGATGCGTGGATCTGCTTGCACATGAGCCAAATTTGGTAGTTATAAGCGGAGAGGATGCGATAAACTACCCTATCCTTTCAAACGGCGGCAAAGGCGTCATATCGGTAACTTCAAATTTGCTCCCCGATAAAATTTCAGAGCTTACTCATCTAGCGCTTGACGAGGAGTATACTAAAGCAAAGGCGATAAACGATAAGCTTTACAATATCAACAAAATGCTATTTTGCGAGAGTAACCCGATCCCCATAAAAGCTGCCATGTATATCGCAGGACTGCTTGAAACGCTTGAATATCGCTTGCCGCTTTGCGAACCGAGTAAGGAAAATTTCAAAAAGATAGAAGAGACGATGAAACAATATAAGATAAAAGGATTTTGATAGTGGATAAATTTGTAAATGAATTTAGAGGAAAAACTCTCGTCATAAGCGGAGGGACAAGAGGTATAGGACGCGCTATCGTAGAGGAATTTGCCAAAGTAGGCGCAAATATCGCCTTTACCTATAACTCAAACGAAGAGCTTGCAAACACGCAAGCTAAAGAGCTTGAAGAAAATTTCGGCATAAAGGCAAGAGCTTACGGGCTAAATATACTTGAGCCTGAAACTTATAAGGATCTGTTTTTAGAGATCGATAAGGACTTTGATAGAATTGATTTTTTCATCTCAAACGCGATAATTTCGGGGCGTGCGGTTGCGGGCGGATACACGAAATTTATGAAACTTCGCCCAAGAGGTATAAACAATATCTTTACGGCTACCGTAAACGCCTTTGTAGTAGGAGCTCAAGAGGCTGCAAAGAGGATGGAAAAGACAGGCGGCGGAAGCATAATATCGCTTAGCTCGACCGGAAATTTAGTCTATATCGAAAATTACGCAGGTCACGGAGCGTCAAAGGCTGCGGTTGAAGCGATGGCAAGATACGCCGCAACAGAACTTGGAGAAAAAAACATAAGAGTAAACGTAGTTAGCGGCGGACCTATCGAAACGGACGCTTTACGGGCATTTACAAATTACGAAGAGGTGCGCGATATGACAGCTAAACTTAGCCCGCTAAATCGCATGGGTCAGCCGACCGATCTTGCAGGAGCGTGTTTGTTTCTTTGCTCGAGTAAGGCTAGTTGGATAACGGGGCATACATTTATAATTGACGGCGGAACGACATTTAAATGAGCTTAAATTTACCGAATTTCCTTGCGTTTTTACGCATTTTACTAGCGCCCGCGATGTTTTATATCCTCGTAAATGCCAATACCCATTTTGAAAACGTGCATATAAGTTGGATAAACTATTTTGCGGGACTGCTGTTTGTGATAGCCAGCGTAACCGATTTTTTTGACGGCTATATCGCAAGGCAGTGGGATCAAAAGACAAAGCTTGGCGCGATTATCGATCCATTGGCTGATAAGATGCTAACTTTAGCTGCATTTTTAGGGCTTATGATGATGGATAGAGCAAATCCTTGGGCGATATATCTCATACTCGTTCGCGAATTTTTTATAACCGGCTTTCGTGTAGTTATCGCAGCCGAAGGGCTAAATTTGGCAGCTTCTATGGCGGGTAAAGTAAAAACCGTATTTCAAATGATCGCCATAGGATTTTTGATAATGCAGTGGCCGTTTGCTAATGCACTTTTGTGGCTAGCTGTCGCTTTAACGCTTTATTCGGGGTTTGAATACATAATAGCTTATATCAAATCGGCAAAGTA
>JAUNLC010000003.1:0-10798 GCA_030532465.1 Campylobacter sp.
AAAGGAGCTTAAATTCGCTCCTTAAAATTTAAATCAGCAAGAAGGGACGTTGCCGCTATCTTTTGCGTAGTGGATCACAAAATCGCAGATGTCAGGCTGAAATTTCTTAAACTGTGAGCCTTGTAAAAACTCTGCCGCACCGGGATATTTTTGCGAATACTCCTTTATAAGTCCC
The DNA here is from genome assembly GCA_030532465.1 of Campylobacter sp. Lineage (GTDB taxonomy): Bacteria > Campylobacterota > Campylobacteria > Campylobacterales > Campylobacteraceae > Campylobacter_A. The sequence continues at coordinate 176 of JAUNLC010000003.1, forward strand.
TCTGCGCCGTTTTCACAAAGAGCTTTCCATTCGGCTATGGTGTGCTGAGCCGCAAATGCATCACCTTTTATGCCCGTGGCGTCTTTCATAAATTTAAGATATAGCTTTTGTCCGCGCGCGTGATCTGCCAAGGCGCTACTTACCGCTAGGCTAAGACCTACTAAAACCGCAAATGCAACAGATGTAAATTTCTTCATATATGCTCCTTATGATTAACCATATTTAAATTGGCTTTATTTGTTCTTAAAATTTTATATTAAATAAAATAACTGCTATTTGACTACCGAGGAGCTAATCATAGCCGATAATTCAAAAAAGTTATGTGACTATATTACATAACTATATTTTGCATAATGATACAATTTCACAGACTTTTAAGCGGTGTAGGATTGTATATCAGTATACGCTAGAGGTTTTGAATTTTAACTTTTAAATTTAAAAATAAATATTAAAAATATCGGTTTTATTTATTGTATCGCAATTTAAATTTATGATAAAACATCTACTAAAAGGAGCGAAATGGACTCAAAGAAGATTATCGATGAGGTTTTAAAAGAACTTGAAACGGATGGACATAAGTTAAGTCGTCGTGATGCAATGAAGCTTTTGGCGATCTCTCCGATTGCCGCAAGCGTTATAGCGGGATCAGTAGCGCCTACGAGCGCTCATGCCGCATCATCCGCAATAGGTAAGATAGTGATAGTCGGAGGAGGGCTTGCAGGTATAGCGACCGCGGCAAGACTGTGCCGTAAGCTAAAGACTCCGGATATAACAATTATTGAGCCAAATCCCATATCGGTATCCTATCAGGCGGGCCAGACTCTTGTTGCCGCAGGGGTTTATAAAAAGGACGATATCATTTATCAGACAGAGGATTTTATACCTGATGATGTTACTTGGATTCAAAAGGCGGCTAAAAATTTCGACCCTCAAAACAACAAGGTTATACTTGATGACGATTCCGAGGTAAGTTACGACTATCTTGTCGTAGCCATGGGCGTTACTCTTAACTACGGCGCTATTGAAGGGCTTGAAGGAGAGATAACGACTCTGGGAGATAGCAAGGACGTCCGTAAAAAGATAGGTAAAAACGGTCTTTACTCTCTTTATTTTGCAGACGGGTCTGTTGATACCTATGCGGGAATTGAAGAGATTATTAAAAAGGCTAAAGAACATAAGGGGGCTGAAAAGCTTCAGCTTATCTTTACCGACTCTCCAACTCCCGTAAAATGCGGTGGAGCTCCTAAGAAGATAATGTATATCGCAAACGATCTTATCACAAAGGCTAAGGTAAGAGATAAGGTTGAAATTTTGTTTTATACAAATAGCGATAAGCTCTTTAGCGTGCCTGAATATGCCCAGGCGATCGAAGAGCAGTTTAAAAAGCGTGATTTTAAGTGGGAGTTTAAAACAAGGCTTGTAGCTGTTGATAGTGAAAACAAGGTAGCAACCTTTGAAAAAACATGGACTGAAAAGGGCGAGTGGGATAAGGATTTAGAAGAGTATGAGATGATAAAAAAGAGTGAAAAATTTACTAAGAAATTTGACTTTCTTCATATCACTCCTCATCAAAAAGCCCCAGATGCGGTTGGAAAATCCCCTCTTGGATCGCCTGCTAGTTGGGTTCCGGTTGATAAAGAGACGCTTAGACATATCTCGTATCCAAACGTGTTTGCCTTGGGAGATTGCGCCGCGGTGCCGCTTGGAAAAACAGGAGGAAGCGCTAGAAAGCAGTATAGAGTCGTGGTTGATAATCTAATCTCGGTAATGGAGAAAAAAGATAAACTTACCGCAGCTTATGACGGATATACCGTTTGCCCGTTTATAACTAGCATAGGAACGGTTATGTTTGCCGAATTTGACTGGTCAGGTAAGCCTGCGCCTTCGTTTCCGCTTGATCCTACCAAAGAGAGATGGCTTATGTGGATTTTGAAAGTATATCTAACAAAGCCGATGATATATTACGGAATGTTGCCGGGTAGAATTTAGGCTTTTGATTATAGGTATTGTATATAAAATTTTTTAAAAAAGGAGATATGTATGCGTTCTAAATTTGTCGGTGCGGTTGTGCTTACCGCAGCTTTGTTATTTGCCGGATGTGCAACTTCCGGTATTTCCACTCCGGTATCCGAGGCTATAGCCACTAAGCCTTCCGATGCGGTTGCAAGTTTAATCAGCAAGCACAAGCTTGAGGTTGTTGATTATAAATACGCCAGAAGTAAATTAGGTAGCGGTATGAGAGGTGCGACCGAGGCTCTTTTCATAGACTCAAGACCAGATAGGCACTACAATGCCGCAACGATTCCTTCCAGTATCCAAATTCACGATACGGACTTTAAAGAACATGTTTCAAGGATAGAGGGCACTCCAAAGGATAAGGAGATCATCGTGTTTTGTCAAGGATGGGACTGCTCAAAGAGTCCAAAAGTAGCGGCTATGCTTAAGGAAAAGGGTTATAGTAACGTAAAGCTTTATCAAGCGGGATTTCCCGACTGGTCTAAAAAGGATTATACCGAGATAAGCACATCCGTTGTTAAAAACGCCTTTGATTCAAACGCAGCGTTTTTGATAGATGCAAGACCTTACGCTAAATTTCTTGCCGAAACGATACCGGGTGCCATATCCGTAAACGACAGCGATATAGATACCTTAAAAGGACGTTTTCCTACGGATAAAAATACTCCTATCATAACGTTTTGCCAAGGGTTTGACTGCAAAAAATCTCACGCAGTTGCGCAAAAGCTAATAGAACTTGGGTATAAAAAAGTTTCTAACTACTCTGCGGGCTTGCCTGCTTGGAAGAGTGCGGGATATAAGACGACTAAATCGGCAGAGGAAAAAGCCGCCTCTACTAGCACGGCTGTTACCAAACTAAGCAAGCCTTTTATGGGACCTCTTAAAAAAGGGCTTGACGAGGGATCGGTAGATGCAGCTTGGTTTATACAAAATTACAAAAAGCTTCCTAGCGGAGTTAAGATAGTTGACGTTAGAAGAGGCGACGAGAGAGCCGCAGGCTTTATACCGGGCTCAATCCACGTATCCGTTGAGGAAAATGACGAAAAGGCGTTTTTGGCTAAATTGCCCGACTCTTATGTGATCTTTCACTGCTCCGCAGGCGGACGCGCGCTTGAGGCCCAAGCAAAGGCTAAAAAAGCAGGATTTGCAAAAGGGCTTTATATAGACGCTAGCGTTAAATGCAAAGCAAGCGATTGCGCTATCACTCCAAATGAGCCGCTAGATCCGACTGATTGGTAGGACTTTATAGTATCGACCGAGCTTTGACGTTTGGTCGATATATCTTAAATTTGCTCTTGAAATTTTAGATTCGCCAGCTTATCGACTCCTCTTAAATCCTCTTGGCTTAGCATTATGTAGATCTTTTTGGAATTTGGCAAGGAGTCGTGAAATTTAGCCAAAATTTCATCTTGTTTTTTAATTTGCGTCTGCCAAAATGAATCAGATTGAGTCTTTGGAATGATTTGGTTTATAAAGATCGCCTCAACCTGCATGTCAAATTTATCAAAGGTCTCTTTTGCTCTTAATGTTTCAAAAAGAGGCAGAGCCTGAGGGATCATCACAAGATAGATAGATGTTAAATTCGGATTTTTAAGAATTTCGTTAGCCTTTAAAAAGAGCTCTTTTCGCTCATCAAGACGCTTTAAAGCCTGTTTCCATCTTAGCTCTTTGCTGGGTGCAAAAGGGTTGTGCTCGTAATTTTCCTTCTTTTGCCAAAAGACCTTAGCCGCATCGGCTATCTTGTCGCGCTCTTGCTGACGACGCATAAGCCCCTCACTCCATGCCGACATGATATAAGGCAGGCTTAAAAGCCTTACCGTATGACCCGTAGGCGCGGTATCAAATACTATATGATCGTAATCTTTTCTGTCCGTTAAAAGTCTGCACACTTGCTCAAGCAAAGCCGCCTCTTGAGCTCCTGGAGTATCTTTTGACAGCTCTAAGTGTTGTTTGATTTTGGCAAACATCTCGGGTTTTGAATAGCTTTTTAAGGTCTCTTCGATGTTTTTAAAGTGCTCGTCGGTGATCTTTATAGGATCAAGCTCAAGAGCGTCTAAATTTTCTCTTACCTTTTTTATCTTATGGCTTAATTTCATATCAAGAGCGTCACCTAGGCTGTGCGCGGGATCGGTTGAGACTATAAGGGTTCTTTTGCTTTCAAGCGCAAGCTTTGAGGCTATGGATGCGGATATGGTGGTTTTCCCGACTCCGCCTTTGCCTCCTACAAATATAATCGGTTTCATTAGCAGCATCCAAAATGCTCTATGGGCGAGCTTTGCATACCCATTCGCCTATGCCACGAGTGAAATTCCTCTAGTAAAAAGGGCAAAATTTCCATAGTGTAAAAGGTTGTGGGATTTTCTATGCCGAGGCTTTCTGCAAAAACCATCAGCATGAAAAAGTCGTTTTCTTCTTGATAGCTTTTAGTTAGTGCGCTTCTGTAAGGGGCGTTGTAATACTCGCTAAGCCCCTCAAAAAACGCCTTTATCTGCTCTTTCATCTGTTTTTAAACTCTTTTTTAAGCACCGAAAAGCTCTCTAAACAAACCAAAATCGTAGCGCCTAAAATGATACAATCAAGCGTTATAAGTAACCAGTTGCTCTTGTTGTAAAAATCCACAAGCTGAAGCAAGAGTCCCACAAAAGTAACCGAAAGTAAAAACACAAGAGGGATTAAGGTGTATTTAATCGCCGCTTTTTGTCTTAGCACCATAACGGTTATGATAAGTAGTGAAAGCCCAGCCATAAGCTGGTTTGTAGTTCCAAACAGCGGCCATATGATCATGCCTCCTTTGCCGTCTATGCCGCCTGCGCCAAATGCTAAAAGCAGACACGAGCCGACGGCAAAAAGGGTTGCAACCTTGCCGTTTTTCAAGAAATTTAAGTTATAAACCTCTCCCCACTCTTGAAATATATATCTTTGAAGTCTTACTCCCGTATCCATCGTAGTTCCCGCAAAAAGCGCCGCCATAACGGTTAGCATAGTGGCTGAAATTTCAGGACTTAGTCCGATACCTTGGCTTAAAATTCTACCTCCGCCGTCGATAAACGCACCTATGCCGCCTTTGCCAAACGAGCTATATACCCCTTCCCACTCGGCCAAGCTTGCAAAGCCCGCAGTTACCGCAAGAATAGCTGCAAGAGCTAGTAAGCCTTCTCCTATTGCTCCGAAATATCCGACAAATCTAACATCAGGCTCTCTCTTTATCTGTTTTGCCGTAGTTCCGGTTGAAACCAAGCCGTGAAAGCCTGAGATCGCACCGCAAGCTATGGTTACAAAAAGAAGCGGAAATAGCGACGGCGTGCCGTCAGGAACGTTGCCGTTAAAAGCAGGTGCAACTATATCGGGAGATACTACTAAAAATGAAAAATAAAGAGCTCCAAGCCCGATAAATAGTTGAAGTCCGTTGATATAATCGCGCGGTTGAAGCAGCATCCAAACAGGAAGCATGGAGGCGACGGCGGCATAAATGAATAAAATCACTATCCAAGCGGCATTCGCATCAAGCCCAAAAACCTTATCTGGCAAGGCTACGGGCACGCTAGGTCCTATAAATATGAGAGCGTAAAGCGCCACTACTCCTATGAGCGAGACGATAGGAAGGTTAAATTTGAACTTATAAATGGCTTGTCCGATAAAAAACGCAACCACAAGCGCGCCCCAAACTGGAACGACGGATGAAGGAGTCTTTATCATCATGCCTGCTATAACTACGGCAAATACGGCATTTACCATAAGCAAAAGCAAAAATATAACTACCATCATAAGACTTCTGGCGCGTTTGCTTAAAATTTGTCCTGAAATAGTGCCTATAGAGTAGCCTTTATTTCTAACGCTTGCCCAAATCGTGCTCATATCATGCACGCCCGCAAAAAATATAGTGCCTAAGATAACCCACAAAAACGCAGGAAACCAACCCCAGATGACCGCGATCGCAGGACCCACGATAGGCGCAGCGCCCGCAACGGAGGTAAAGTGATGTCCCCAAAGCACAAATTTGTTCGTCGGGACATAATCAACCCCGTCTTCAAATTCGTGCGAAGGAGTTTTGAAATTCGGATCAAGTTTTAAGATCTTTTGTGCGATGAATTTCGAGTAGATGAAAAATCCGATCGCAAAAGCGCTTAATCCTACAAAGAGTAAAACTAAAGAATTCATACTTTATCCTTAATTTTGATATATTTTCAGATTATAATTTATTTGCTCTTTAATATTTAAATGAATTTGCAATATTTTTTCCAAAAGATGAAAAATTTTCTAATTTTACACACTCTTTTAAGATGTTATTTTGCGGTTGTTGTGGGTTAAATTAAAATTTTATATAGTTAATTGCAGCTAGATAAGTTAAGGCGTATATTTTGCTAAATTTAAATTCGTTTTTTGTGTCGTTTTTAATTTAAGAGAGCCAAAGCCCTCTTAAATCGATTTTTAAGCGGATTTTTTACCCAAAAGAGAGAGTAAATTTGAGCTTATTTTGGCAAACAGACTCGGCTTTTTATTCATGCTTAATAGGTATTTTGCAACTTCGGCTCTACCAAACATGACGGCAAAAGTATGAGGAGTTGCGCCCATTCCGTTGTTTGCGTTTATGTCCGCACCCGCTTCAACTAAAGCCTTTACTACGTCTAAATAACCCTTAAATGCGGCTCCCGCAAGAGGCGTTTGACCTCTGTCGTTTCGCTCATCCACCTTTGCGCCATATTTTAGCAGCATTTTTACCGTGTTTATGGCGTTGTTGTAGCTTGCAAGCATTAAGAGCGTATCGCCTTTAGCGGATTTTAAATTTACGTTTAAACCCGCTTTTATCATCTTTTCAAGCTCACTCGCTTCATCTTTTCTGGCAAAATCAAGAGCCATGAGGCAAAGTTCGTTATACCTTGCCTCTTCCTCTTTACTAATCTCTAAATTTTTATCGTTCATAACTTATTTCTTAAGCGCCGCTTTAACACCTGCCGCATAAGCCGGTGAAATTTTCTCAAAATGTCCTAAAGCGCGCTCAACGATGAAGTCGCTAACTCCGCACATGCTCTCTGCTATGTTGTTAAACAGTTGAGATTTTTGACAATCGCTCATTAGGTTAAACAGATCTCTTGGCTGGCTGTAGTAGTCGCTGTCGTCTTCTCTGTGATTATGTCTTTGCATAACTCCTTCTAGGCTAACGTCAGGCTCAAGGAAATCTTTGTTTTCTTTAGGACCGCCAAAGCTGTTTGGCTCGTAGTAAGCCTTATCTTCGATCTCATACATTCCGTTATTCATAGCACCGCCTACTGTGTAAGTGCCTATCTCGCTTACGGGTTGATTAACCTTAAGTTGTGCATAGTGAGTGCCGATTCTATATCTTTGAGCGTCAGGATAGCTGAAAATTCTAGCTTGAAGCATCTTATCAGGACTAAAGCTAATGCCCGGAACTATATTTGACGGACTAAATGCAGCCTGCTCAACCTCGTTGAAATAATTTTTTGGATTTTCATTTAGCGTCATAACTCCTACTTCGATAAGCGGGAAATCCTTGTGCGACCATGTTTTAGTTAGGTCGAACGGGTTGAAGCTAAGGTTTCTTGCTTGCTCGTCGGTCATTATTTGGATCTTAAAATCCCAGCTTGGGAAATTTCCTTTTTCTATATTTTCATATAGATCTCTTTGGTGGCTCTCTCTGTCGTTTGCAACGATATCGGCCGCCTCTTTGTTGGTTAAATTTTTAATTCCTTGGCGTGATTTGAAGTGAAATTTCACCCAAAATCTCTCACCGTCTTTGTTGATTAGGCTATAAGTGTGGCTTCCAAATCCGTGCATAGTTCTATAGCTTGCAGGAATTCCTCTATCGCTCATTAAGATCGTTACTTGGTGAAGCGTTTCAGGGCTCAAACTCCAAAAATCCCATGCCGCCTCGTTTGAGCGTAGGTGTGTGCGAGGATCTCTCTTTTGAGTATGGATAAAATCAGGGAATTTATACGGATCTTTTAAGAAAAATACAGGGGTGTTGTTTCCTACTAAGTCCCAGTTGCCCTCTTTGGTGTAAAATTTGATCGCAAATCCTCTTACATCGCGTTCCGCATCGGCAGCTCCAGCCTCGCCCGCAACGGTTGAAAAGCGTAAAAATAGCTTTGTTTTCTCGCCTTTTTGAAGAACTTTAGCTTTTGTATATTTAGATATATCGTGTGTTATTTCAAGCACGCCGTATGCGCCGCTACCTTTAGCGTGAACCGTTCTTTCAGGGATTCTCTCTCTGTTTTGGTGAGCAAGTTTTTCGATTAGTTGATAATCTTGCATCATAACTGCGCCGCGCGCTCCCGCCGTTAGCGAATTTTGGTTATCGGCGATTGGATTGCCTGAAGTTGTCGTTAGCTGTCTCATAATTTTTCCTTTTGATAAAATTTATTATTTGCGAATTATACTTATTTAAAATAAAATATTTCTTAAATAATAATTTTTTTTGATTAAAATTTTTAAAAATTTTAAAAAACCATGAATTTATAGGAGTTACGGCAAATTTATACGGTTTAAAATATTAATTATTATAAAAGGTAGTTTAGTCAAAATGCTTTTTATCAAGTTGTTTTAATAAATTCTCCTATCTGCCTGATATTCGATTTACAATTTATTTGACTTATTTACTTTTTTTAAGTAGTTTGAAAGGCAGTTTTGAAAATAAAAGGAGAATTGCTAATGCTTATAAAAAACTCGAAATTTAATGCTTCGGTCTTTTATCCATCTGTATTTATCATCTCGTTTATAGCCGTTTTTTCGGTTCTTTTACCTGAATTTTCAAGTAGTTTTTTTAAATCGATGCAGGAATTTATCACTCAAAAATTCGGTTGGTTTTACGTTCTTGCCGTTGCTATCATCGTGCTTTCGGTGATCATGCTCGGATTTAGCAAATTTGGAGACATTAAACTTGGAGCCGATCACTCAAAGCCGCAGTATTCGAATTTATCTTGGTTTGGCATGCTCTTTGCGGCGGGTATGGGTATCGGACTTGTATTTTTCGGGGTTAGCGAACCGCTTATGCACTATCTAAATCCTCCTGTCGGCGAGGCTAGAAGCGTAGAAGCTGCAAAGCTTGCTATGAATATCACCTTCTTTCACTGGGGTATAGGGGCTTGGGCGACTTATGCCATAGTTGCTTTGATACTTGCGTTTTTTGCATATAGACACAACCTGCCGCTTACGCTTAGATCGGCGTTTTATCCTTTGATAGGCGATAGAATTTACGGCAAAATAGGCGACATCATAGATGTATTTGCCGTAGTTGCCACTCTTTTTGGCGTAGCAACCTCGCTTGGATACGGCGTGGTGCAGATAAATGCAGGACTTACACATGTTTTTGGTTTGCCGAGCATGCATGTATTTTTGCTTGTTATCTTGTGTCTTATGGCGACGATTTCGGCTGCTAGCGGAGTTGATAAGGGTATAAAAATTCTTTCAAATTCAAACATAATAATCGCCATAGTCTTTATGCTATTTATACTATTTTTCGGCAACACCATAGAGCTTCTTCAAAGACTCGTGCAAAACAGCGGCAACTACATCTCCACCCTTATTTCAAATACCTTTAATCTTTACGCATACCAAAAGGCAAAAAGCTCTTGGCTTGGCGGTTGGACCCTTTTATACTGGGCTTGGTGGCTCTCTTGGTCGCCTTTTGTAGGGCTTTTTATCGCCAGAATTTCAAAAGGTAGGACGATTAGAGAGTTTGTCGTGGGCGCACTTTTAGTCCCGACTGGTTTTACATTCATGTGGATGACCTTTTTTGGAAATAGCGCCATAGCTTTGGTTCAAGGCGGATTTAACGAACTTGCCGAAGTTGCAAATTCCGATGCCGCAGCCGCTTTGTTTATGTTTTTAGATAGCTTTAAATTTTCAAATTTACTCGGACTTATCGCAGTTTTAATGGTGGGTATATTTTTTATAACCTCGGCGGACTCTGCGGCTATGATTATGAATATGCTTTGTTCAAACGGCACGGATAAAACTCCGCTTTGGCAAAAGATATTTTGGGGAGTTGCTATAGGCGCGGTCTCTTGTTTTCTTATGCTTGGCGGCGGACTAGACTCGCTTCAAGCCATGACGATAGCCTCGGCTTTGCCCTTTACCATGGCTCTTATGGTTGCGATTTACGGACTTTTTAAGGCTTTAAGGGTTGATCTTATCAAAAAGCAAAGCAGAAATTTAGCCAATATGCCGGTTTCTGAGATGTCTAAAACTTGGCAAGAGAGGTTAAAAGCGATAATTTCACTGCCTAACAAGAAGAGCGCGGATAAATTTATCAAAGAAGTTGTGGCTAAGGTTTTTGAAGAGGTTAGGGCGGAATTTGAGCAAAACGGACTGAAGGCTAAAATTTTAAAAGACGAGGGGCAAAATTTGATAAATTTAACCGTCGGTCTTGGCGATGAGTTAGACTTTAGCTACGGAGTAAAACTCGTTCGCAGAGAGAGTCCTGATTATACTAACGCGCTTGACGGAAATGATTTGTACTACAGAGCTGAAGTTTTTCTTAAAGAGGGCGGGCAGGACTATGATATACTCGGTTGGAGCGAGGCTACGATCATAAACGATATAGTAGAGCAGTACCGAAAGCATATGCAGTTTTTGCATACGATTAGAAAT
>JAUNLC010000003.1:10898-52981 GCA_030532465.1 Campylobacter sp.
CGCGGTAAATCTACTTGCGCTAATCTTTGTCGGCTCTTGAGTTCGTGATATCAGGATGCGTTATAATGATAAGTGGTTTCATAAAGCCTTCTTAAATAACATGAGCGTTAGTATATAGCGATCCGTATAAATTTAGATAAATTTAAGTTAATTTATCGTCTAAATTTAACCCCAAAATCCAAACGATAAAACAAAATTTAAATACCTTTTGGTTACAATCACGCTTAAAATTTTTAGAAGGTTTTAGATGAGTAAAAGAAGATCTTGGAGCTCAAGACTTACATACATATTAGCGGTTGCGGGAGCTACGGTCGGGTTTGGCGCGACTTGGCGCTTTCCTTATCTAGTCGGACAAAACGGAGGTGGAGCGTATGTGCTTACCTTTTGTATAGCGATGATAGTTATCGGCATCCCTATGATCTTGGTTGAAAACGCTATCGGAAGAAGGCTTAAAGTAAATGTTATAGACGCGTTTTCAGGCAGGGCAAACGGCAAGGATATAGCTAAATTTTGGAAAATTGCAGGCTATATGAGCTTGCTTGGAGCTTTTGGGATCATGGCTTACTATATGGTTATAGGCGGCTGGGTGCTAAACTACATAGCTCAAATCGTCTTTGGACTGCTTGATCTATCCGGTCCGGTCGATTTTGCTTTAACAGGCGCATTTTACGAGCAAAATATAGTAAATAACCCTCTTGCCGTAAGCTTTGCTACTTTGGTTTTTGTGATGGTAAACTATATCATACTAACTCAAGGCGCGGTTGACGGTATCGAAAAGGCGGCGAAGTATCTCATGCCGATACTGTTTTTGCTGATGATTACTATGGTGATTAAAAATATCACTCTTGAAGGGGCGATGAGAGGGATTAAATTTTATCTAACGCCTGATTTTTCAAAGCTTAATATGAAGCTTTTTATAGAGGTGCTAGGACAGGTGTTTTTTGCGCTTTCGCTTGGATTTGGAGTGATGATTACGCTTTCAAGCTTTGTTAAAAAGGATGAAGCGCTGGTTAAAATTTCGGTTATAACCGGCATTTTAAACACCCTTATAGCCGTGCTTGCGGGCTTTATGATATTTCCTTCGCTGTTTAGTTTTTCAGTTGCACCCGATAGCGGACCAAGTCTTGTGTTTAAAAGCCTTCCGATAGTCTTTTCTCATATGCCGTTTGGAAGCTTTTTTGCCGTGGCGTTTTTTACCCTGCTTATGATAGCCGCGCTTACAACATCGCTTCCTATCTACGAGGTGCTTATCACCACGCTTCAAGAGAAGATGAAGATAGGACGCAAAAGAGCTATTTTGATAGTTCTTGGAGGAATTTTTGTCTTGGGAAATTTACCCTCTTTAATGGCTACAAATTTGCTAAGCGATGTTAAAATTTTCGGTAAAAATATCTTTGACGCTTACGATGCGATAAGCGCTACGATATTTTTCGTGCTTACCTCTTTACTCTGTTGTATATTTGTAGGTTGGGTCTTAAAAGACGAGGCTAAAAACGAAATCTTGCAAGGAAGCCAAAGGTATGCAAAGATCGTTGATATTTGGTTTTTATATGTGAAATATGTCGTGCCTTTTATTATTTTAGTTGTTTTTGTAAGCAGTTTTTATAATAATTTCTTGAATTAATTTACTAAAATTTGATAGTATTTCGCAAATTTATATAAGGAAAGAGATGTTTAATTTTTTGATAGGTTTATTTATTTTTTATACGGTGGTTAAAATTTATCTAGCATTTTTGCAGATAAATTTCATATCTAAAGAAAGTGCCGATAAAGCCGTAGTGCTAAGCGAAGAGGAGTATAAAAGCGCTGCTAAAATAGCTATCGCAAATCAGAAATTTCAAGTGTTTAGCCTTATTTATCATGCAGCTATTTTTGCGATGTGGGCGTTTTGGGGGCTTAAATTTCTAGCCGATGTTGCGCTTAAAACAGGTGATATAAGCGATAATATCGTGTTTGTAATGAGTTTTTTAATCATCTCAAGTATCTTAGAGCTTCCGCTTGGAATTTATGAAACCTTTGTAAAGGACAAAAAACACGGCTTTTCAAACACTACTCCTAAAATTTTTATCATCGATACGCTAAAAGCCCTTGCGCTAACCCTTGTTTTCGGCTCGCTTTTTGTCTGGCTTATCCTGCTTTGTATCGATTTTTTAGGCGAACTTTGGTGGCTTTGGGCGTTTGGTCTTAGCTTTATGATAGTTTTAATCATAAATTTGATCTATCCGACTATAATCGCACCGCTTTTTAACAAGATGCAGCCGCTTGAAGAGGGCGAGCTTAAAAGCTCCATTGAGAGCTTGCTTGATAGTTGCGGGTTTAAGAGTAGCGGGGTTTTTAGTATGGACGCAAGCAAGCGGGATAATCGCTTAAACGCATATTTTGGCGGACTTGGAGCGACTAAGCGCGTGGTGCTTTTTGACACGCTTATAAAAAAGCTTAGCCTAGATGAGATAATCGCCGTTTTAGGCCATGAGCTGGGACACTTTAAGCATAAGGATATTTTTAAGATGATAGCCGTTAGCGCGGTAATGTTACTAACGATGTTTGCGCTGTTTGGAAATATCCCTGCGTCTGCATATAACGCGCTTGGACTTGAGAAAGAAGGCGGCGCGATAATAGTATTTATGCTGCTTTTCTCGCCGATTTTTAGCTTCGTTTTTAGCCCAATCATATCAGGCATCAGCCGCAAAAATGAATTTGGCGCGGATAAATTCGGAGCAAGCGTAAAAAGCAAAGACGATATGATAAGCGCTCTTAAAAAGCTTGCAAGCGAAAATAAGGCCTTTCCTAAATCGCACCCGGCTTATGCCTTTATCTATCACTCTCATCCTAGCCTTTATGAGCGTATAAACGAGCTAAAAAATGAGGATAAGTGAGGCGCTAAAAGAGGCGAGCGCTCAAATTTCAGCAGTTTGCGAAAATCCCGCCAGGGTTTGCAAGACGATTTTGATGCACCATCTTGGCGTAAGTATCGAGTGGGTATTTTTAAACTATGAGCGCGAGCTTGAGAGGCAAGATGAGTATTTCGCTCTTATAAATCGCTTTGCCTCTTATGAGCCGCTTGAGTATATAACGGGCAAAGCGGGCTTTTACTCTCTTGAATTTGAGGTTAAAAAAGGGGTTTTGATCCCTCGTGCCGAAACGGAAATTTTGGTTGATAAGGCTTTGGAAATTTTAGCCGATTTAAACTCTGCAAAAGTGTGTGAGATAGGCGTGGGAAGCGGTATAGTAAGCATCTGTTTAGCCTTAAAAACAGATGCCAAGATAGTATCTAGCGATATAAGCGAGGATGCGCTAGAGATAGCTTATAAAAACGCCTTGAAATTTGGAGTTGCAAATAAGATAGAGTTTGTAAAATGCGCTTATATGGATGAAATTTATGGAGAATTTGATATGATAGTTTCAAATCCTCCCTATATCAAAAACTCATATAAGCTTGATAAATTCGTGCTAAATGAACCTAAAGAGGCGCTTTTTGGCGGTGAAACAGGGGATGAAATTTTAAAAAATATCATCTTGATAGCAAAAAATCGCGGTATAAAAAATCTCGTTTGCGAGATGGGTTATGATCAAAAAAGCTCCCTTGAAAATGCCTTGTTTGTAAACGGTTTTAAAAGCGAGTTTTATCGGGATTTAGCCGGATTTGATAGAGGATTTGTCGCGAAACTAAAAATTTAAAGGAAAAATATGAAAAGTTTATATCTTTTGTTACTTGCCGTGCTTATCGGTGTTGAACTCGCTCTTGGAGTGCTTGTTGCGCCAGTGATATTTTATCCTCAAAGCATTATAGGCGATGGGGTTTTAACTCACTTTCAAAGCGGGCAGATGATGGCTCAAATTTTTGTTAAATTTAACTACTTTCTTTTAGTGGTTAGTATCTTCGCTCTTGTTTATGAGGTCTTTTTCGCGGCTACGTCAAAGGCAAAATTTGCGCTTAAACTGAGCTCTTTTATGCTTGCGCTGATAAATTTGATGATAGCTCTTTCTTTTATCTACTACTGCACGCCTTATATATTGCAGGCTCAAGCCTTAGGCGAAGCGGCAACCAAAACTACGGAATTTTTACAAGTGCATAAGGCTAGCGAATACGAGATGAAGCTTATGATGGTTATTCAGCTCCTGCTATTTTTTATCAAATTTCCAAGAGAGGCGAGAGCTTGATGAAAGGCTCAAGGTAGGCTCATGCAAAACAAACCAGACATCCAAGAGGTTACAAATTTTTTGATAGATTATGCGGCAAAGATGCTTAGTATCGGCACTTATACGGCTCGTATAGATCGCTGTGTAAGCAGGATAGCTCACGCTTACGGATATGATGTGAGCTTAACCATCTTTGTTAAGCACTTTACCATAAGCGTGATGGATCCAAACGACAACTCCATACGCCGAACTTACGTTAAATCAAGCTCCGCAACCCATGTTAGCTTTAATCTCATATCCGAACTAAGCGCGCTTAGCTGGCAAATTTACGACGAGAAAATTTCGCTTGCCGTGGCTAGGGGCTTTTTTAACGAGATTATAGCTCCGATTAAGGTTGATTTTGCTAAATCTCTTATATTTATGAGCTTTGCAAATTCGGCGTTTTGTAAGCTTTTCGGAGGTGATTTGGGCTCCATGGCGAGTGTTTTTGCGGCTACTTTTGTAGGCTTTTATCTGAGGTTTATCCTTACTAAATTGGGCGTAAATTTAAAGATACAATACATCATCGTCTCTTTTATATCATCTTTTATAGCCTATCTGGGCGTTCATTTCGGGCTTTCAAGCACTCCTGACGTGGCGATTGGCTCAAGCATTTTGTTTTTAATGCCCGGAGTTCATCTTATAAACTCGGTCTTTGATATCTTAAACGAAAATACCCTTGTAGGCATTAGCAGAGGGCTAAATACCGGGCTTTTAATCATCTGCATAGCGATTGGCGTTTATATGACTCTTTCCATATCAAATATAGGGCTTTTAAATGTTTGATCTTGTTATATCAACTCTTATAGACGCTCTTTTTGCCGCGATCGCAGGTTTTGGCTTTGCTTATGTAAGCTCTCCGCCCAAACGCACCTTGATATACTCTGCACTTCTTGCGGCGATAGCTCATGCAAGTAGATTTTTGATGATACGGGCTGAAATTTTTAATATCTCCATAGCCACTTTGTTCGCCTCTTTTTTCGTAGGAATCTTGGCGATATTTTTTGCTAGAAGATTAAAGGTGCCCGCAGAGATCATATCGTTTCCTGCGCTTTTACCGATGGTGCCCGGAATTTACGCTTATAAGAGCATACTTGCTCTTTTTTCATTTACAAATACAGATGAAATTTCGCAAAAAATGGGATATTTGATGCTGTTTTTTGATAATGCGCTTACAACCGTTTCCGTTTCGCTTGCGCTTGGAGTCGGGGTTTCGGTCACGCTTTTGATATTTTATGAGCAATCCTTAATGGTAACGCGCGGTTCAAGATGCGACCTTAAGACAAAGCGCGAAGCCAAATAAGAGTTAAAGGATAAGAATGAAATTTAGAATTTATTACGAAGATACCGATGCAGCAGGTATAGTTTATCATGCTAATTACATCAAATTTTGCGAGAGAGCAAGAAGCGAGGCGTTTTTTAACTCAAATTTAAAGCCTTTTGGCAAAGAGGGCTACTTCGTCGTGAGCGAAATTCACGCTAAATTTAAAAAGCCTGCGGTACTTGGCGATATGATCGAGGTTGCAACAAAAACAACTCAGATTAAAAAAGCCTCGATCATCTTAAATCAGCAAATTTACAGAGTCGGAAATTTAAAGAGCGAATGCGAACCTGAACTACTCTTTGAAGCCGATATTACGGTGGCTTTTATGAACGAAAAAGGAGCATCAAAGATGAGTGAGGAGATGCTTGGGTTTATCTCGTCTCACTTGCCTCGCTAAAGCTTGATTCGCCGGCTTTTAACACCTTTGTTTGATAGACGACCTGCGAATTTTCGACCCTTTCGCTAAACAGCTTTTTTGCGCTTTGATTTAGGTATGTAGTGTATATGTAATCAATCCCAACGCTTGTGGAGTAGCTAACCCAGTTGAAATTTATATCTTGACTTAGGATTTTGTTATGCGAATCAAGCAATGAATCAGCCCTTGAAAGAGAATTTGCGATATACATATTTGCCCTGTCTTCAGGCTGAGTGAGCTTAAAAATGCTTGGAGAGTAGTTTATCTGCGTGCTTAGTAAATTTGCGCTTTTTACATCGTAAAGTCTTAGTTGTGAGCTTAGCATGGATGCTTTTACGATAGGCACGTTTATGAAAATAGTAGCCTCGTTTAATCTTGAATTTTCATTTAGCATATGCTTTAGATCGACTTGATTTCCCTTTATCTCGTTTTCATAGGCTAACCCGCCTGCGAGCTCTTCGCTATAGCGATTTAGGGTGTTGCCAAGCGAACTTCCGTCGGAAAATGCCGCGACTTTTCCGTTTGAAAACTCAAGCAGCCTTGCGATCTGATCTTTGTAATCAATGCCTCCGAAAATTAAATTTGAGCGTAAATTTCCAACGCTTGATGAGTGTAAAGTCGGCACGTAAGCTAGCATCGAGTCGTCTAAAATACTATTTAGATAGCTTACCCCAACGGGAGTAAAGGGTGCTATGAGATAGCTTATATTTTCGTTTTTGGCTCTTGATATGGCTGAATCTATCGCGTTTGCAGACTCGTTTCCTATATTGTAAAATTTAACATCGATATTTGCATTTTGCCTGACAACGTAGGCTATTATCGAGTTTGAAACTATGCTTGCGTAGTTTTTGATGCTGTCTTGAGGAATTATTATGGCTATTTTAAACTCCGCATCAACATTTGGGACAAATGCCGGCTGAGAAAAACCGCCTCCTCCTGCAATCGAGTTAAACGCTTGCAAAACTTCTAAATTTTGACTTCTTTCATATCTTGCCAAAAAGCTATGCAGCAGACCGTTTTTAACAAGTTCAAGCAAGCAGGTATCATCGCATCTAAACGGCTCTAAATTTATGTAAATTTCAGTCGCGGGAGGTATATCCGAAAGCTTTTGAGTCTTAGCCAAAAAGATGGTAGGAAGAAGCAGAAGTAGCAATAATTTTTTCATAATATCCCTTTAATCTTATATAAATCATCTATCAAAGCCCGCTCTTTGCTCGGGTTTTTAAGCACCCAAGCAGGTGAATAGGTGGCTAGCAAATTTGAGTTTTTGAACTTAAAAAGATTGCCTCTAATCAGCTCAAAACTTTGTCTTTGATCGTTTTCATTCATCAAATTTAAAAACACATCCTCTCCTAAAGCGACTACTATCTTTGGAGAGATAATATCTATTTGCGACATCAGATATGGCTTGCAAAGCTCGTAACTTAACGCGCTTGGAGGCAAATTAGAAGGAGTTTTGCACTTAATTATACCGGTATAGTAAAACTCATCCCTGTTTAAACCCAAAATTTCTCCTACAAGAGTGCAGAATTTATCCCCTGCGACGCCCTCAAGATACTTTCCGCTCATATCCTCGCTCACGCTTGGAGAGTTGGTTATGAACATTATCTTTGAGTTTGGCTTGCCACTTCCTGTTAATGCGTGATTTCTGCTTTTGCAAAGCTCGCAGAGATTACAGCCTCTTATCTGCTTTTCAAGCTGGGCTATGTCTGTCGGTACTTCGCTGTAAATTTGCGACCCGAAAGATGGGTTTATATATCTATACCCAAACGCTTTTAAGTAGTAAAGCTGCCTTAAAATCTCATTTTTATCCGCATAAATCATCTTAAAATATTATCAAAGGCTCTGTTAAAACTAAATAAATTAACAATTTTATCTTGAGGAATTTTATAAATTTTCTTAAAATTTTTCCGCTTAAAATGTTGCAAATTTTTAAAAATTATCACAATAGATTTTAATCTTTTTAGCTAAAATTCAAAACGGTTTATCTTGGAGTATTAAATTTTATTCAATGGATTTTAAGTAATTTGTTGTTAAAATCACGACTTTATCATTAAATTTACAAAGGAAAAAGGTATGAAAAGGACTTATCAGCCTCATAAAACACCTAAAAAGCGCACACACGGTTTTCGCTTAAGAATGAAGACTAAAAACGGACGCAAAGTTATCAATGCAAGACGCGCAAAAGGTAGAAAAAGATTGGCGGCTTAGTCAAATTTAGCTCCTTAAGCGACTCTAAGGAGTTTTCGGTAGTTTATAAAGAGGCTAGCAAGTGGTATTGTGAAAATGCTACGCTTTTTTATAAGCCCTCAACCGAAATGAAGTTGGCTGTCGTGGCTAGCAAAAAGGTGGGTAAGGCAGTTGTTCGTAATCGCTGTAAAAGGCTTTTGCGCGCGGTTTTTATTCAGATGAAAGATGAGCTTTCAAGCGGTGTTTATGTTGTTGTTGTAAAGTCGGGATTGGAAAAAACTCCGTATCAAAAGATTCAAAAAAACATTAGCTGGGCTCTAAAAAAGCTTGGATGCATAAAATGATGAAAGAAACGGCACTCTCTTTAATCAAATTTTATCAACGTTATATCTCTAAAATGACGCCTAATACGTGCCGCTACTATCCTACATGCTCTGAATTTGCTGCTTGGCACTTTAAAAACAACAACTTTTTTTCGGCTTTTATGGCCGTTACTCTTCGAATTCTTCGTTGCAACCAGCTATTTAAAGGTGGTATAGATTACCCTGTAATACGTAAAAAATTTAACTCTTTTTCTATTTTTAGCCAAAATTCGGATTTTAATATAAATTTTTGGTTCATACCATACAAAGAGAATAAATTTTATGTTATAAAAGTTTTAGATTCATTAAAGGAAATATAGTGTTAGACAAACTTTCGATGCAAAAAAGAGTTTTATTGGCGACGGTTCTCTCTTTTGCCTTTTTTATCGCTTATGATTATTTTTTTATTCCCAAAAATTTACCGACTGATCAAAATCAAACCATATCCTCTCAGGCTAATGCGCAAAACGCAGCCCCAAGCACGACTACCGCTTCAGCTTCAACAGCTAATACGGTAGCTCCAAACGCTACAAGCGAATCAAAAAATATCGCCGTAGTTAAAAGCTCACATTTTGAAGCTCATATCGATAATCTTGGAAGAATTTCGAAATTTTATCTAAATGACGAGAAGTATAAAAATGAAGACGGAAGTAGAATTGAGCTTACTTCAAAGACTCTTTTGCCGCTTGAGATAAGATTTAGCGATACGAATTTAAACGAGCAGGCTTTTAAGACCGATTATATAAGCAGTGCGGCTGAGCTAGACGTAACAAATTCCAAACAAACCCTTGTGCTAACGCAAAATTTAGAAGGCTCCAGCGTAACTAAAAAGCTTACCTTTTATCCAAACGGAAATTACGATCTTGAAGTAGGAGTTAGCGGCGGGGAGTATTTTATAACTCCGGGCTTTAGACCAAGCGTGGCGGTGGATAACTACACGGTTCACGGCGCTCTTATAAGATATGCAGACGATAAGTTAAAAATACTTGAAGATGGCGATGTGGACGGCACTGAAGCCTTTAACGACGCAAACATCGCTGCGGCAAGCGATAGATACTATACAAGCCTTTTTTACTCTTTTGATAAGCCTTTAAATGTTCTTGTTTCAACAGATACCGCCGAAAATGCCATAGTTTTTATAAAAAATAGCGGCGAATTTAGAGCGGGCGGATATATCGGACCAAAAGATCATAAAATTTTAAAGTCAATCGACAATAGACTAACCGATGTTATAGAGTATGGCTGGTTTACTTTTATCGCTAAGCCTATGTTTGCATTTTTAAGCGTGCTTCACGACTATATCGGCAACTGGGGCTGGGCGATAGTAGTGCTTACTCTTGTTATAAGGCTCGTTTTATTCCCTCTAACTTACAAGGGAATGCTATCTATGAATAAATTAAAAGAGCTTGCGCCAAAAGTTAAGGAGCTGCAAGCGAAATACAAAGGCGATCCGCAAAAGCTAAATGCTCACATGATGGATCTATATCGCAAGCATAATGCAAACCCGATGGGCGGATGTCTGCCGATACTTATGCAAATTCCGATATTTTTCGCCATTTACCGCGTGCTTTTAAACGCGATCGAGCTAAAAGCCGCCCCTTGGATACTGTGGGTAAAAGACCTTGCGGTGATGGATCCTTATTTTGTATTGCCTATTTTAATGGGTATTACGATGTTTTTACAACAAAAGCTTACACCGACAAATTTCACCGATCCGATGCAAGAAAAGATCATGAAATTCTTGCCGCTTATTTTTACATTTTTCTTTGTAACATTCCCGGCGGGACTTACTCTGTATTGGTTTATCAACAACGTATGTTCGGTCATTCAGCAAATTTTTGTAAATAAACTCTTTGAAAAACATAAAAAAGCGGAGGTAAAGGCGTAATGCGTATCGAAGCAAATACTTTGCAAGAGGCGTTTAGAAAGGCTGCGGAGGAGTTAAATTGCTCCGTGACCGAACTTGATATAAAGGTTATTCAAAATCCAAGCATTGGATTTTTGGGATTTTTTAAAAAAACCGCGATAATAGAAGCTGTTAAAGAGGGAGAAAAGCCTAAAAACAATATTAAAAAACATAAAGATAAAAGAGAAAAAAACGGACACAGAGATCAAAAGAGCGAGAATTTAACTTCAAACAATGAAAAGCCAAAAGAGGAAAAAAGCCATCAAAAATCCGAAAAACAGAGCGAAAAACCAAATGGATCAAACGATAAAAAAAGAAATAGAAATAAAAAAAGACGCGACAAGGAAAAAAGGGATGAGCAAAACGGGAATTCAAACGGCGCTAGCGTTTTAAACGGGACAAATAGCCAAAAAACAGAAGAGAGAAAACACGCCAAAGATATATCGATAGACCCTTTTGCTCTTGATGAGCCGATTGAAAAAGAGAGTATAAATTTAGTTCAAAAAAGTGAAGAGGAAGTCGCTTTAAGAGTAAAAAAAGATGAGAGTAAAAACATACTTGATAACTCCATCATCGATACTTTTCACAAGGATTTTGAAGGCGAGAGTAGTCAAAAGAGCGGCTTTAAGCAAAAAGAACAAAAGCCAAAAGCCGATATAGACGCGATACTTCCTGAGGTAAAAGACGGGTTAGCTAAACTTTTTAATGCAAGCTGTTTTGATATATCGGATATCAAGGCTAGTAAATTTGATGATGAAACGGTTTTAATCGAGCTTAACGGAGAGGATGCCGCCTTGCTTATCGGAAAAGAGGGTTGTAGATATAAAGCTATTTCGTACCTTATATATAACTGGATAAATTCAAAATACAATCTCTCACTTCGCCTTGAGATAGCCGAATTTCTAAAAAATCAAGAGGCTGCCATAGACCAGTATCTTCAAAGCGTCATTCAAAAGATCGAAGATACGGGCAGGGCAAAGACCAAGCCGCTTGATGGAATTTTAGCTAAGATTGCCCTTGAGAAGTTGCGAGATAGATTTCCTGATAAATATGTCGCAATAAAGATCGATAAAAACAAGCAGTTTGTCGTTGTTAATGAATTTTTGAAAAAATCATGAACGATACTATAGTGGCTATTGCGACGGCTCACGGTATAGGATCTATATGCATAGTTAGGCTAAGCGGCAAAGACGCTCTTAGCCTCGCTCTTAAACTTACAAAACTTCAAACTCTCAAGCCTCGTTTCGCCACTCTTTCTAAAATTTACTCAAACGATGAATTTATCGATGAGGGCATAATTATATATTTTAAATCCCCTGCAAGCTTTACGGGCGAAGATGTGGTTGAGTTTCAAACTCACGGCGGTTTTGCGGTGGCAAATCTAATACTTTCACAGCTTATCAATCTTGGAGCTAGGCTAGCTGAGCCCGGGGAATTTAGCAAGCGTGCGTTTTTAAACGGCAAGATGGATTTAAGCAAGGCTGAGAGCATACAAAATTTAATCAACGCAAGAAGCGAGAGTGCGGCTAAAATCATAGCTAGAGCCATGAGAGGCGATCTTGGCAAATTTGTAGACGAGATTAGAGGCGAGCTTGTTAAAACCCTTGCTTTTGTAGAGACTAGTATTGATTATGCGGACGATGATCTGCCACCAAATTTAATGGCCGAGATAAAAAATATGCTTGTTGCAAACCATAAAAAACTAGACCATATAGTAAGTATGAGCAAGAGTCGTAAAGGTCTTATAGAGGGCTTTAAGGTAGCTATTATAGGCAAGCCGAATGTCGGTAAAAGCTCCATTTTAAACGCTTTATTAAACTATGAAAGAGCCATTATTAGCGATGAGGCGGGCACGACTAGAGACCGTATAGAAGAGAGCATAAATATCGGCACTCACCTTGTAAGGATTATTGATACTGCGGGCATTCGTAAAGATGCGGGCAGGATAGAGCAAATAGGCATAACTCACTCGCTTAAAGCCATAGAAGAAGCCGATATCATCCTTGCAGTGTTTGACAGCTCAAATTTTGCCGATGCGCAGGATTTTGAGATACTAAATTTGCTTAAAGACCTTCAAAAAAAGATATTTTATATACTAAATAAATGCGACTTAGAGTTAAAATTTGATAGTTCGGATTTAAATCAGGCGCTTAAAATTTCAGCCAAAAACGGAGCGGGAGAGATAATAAAAGCCCTTGAAATTTATCTTGATAGCCAAGATGTAAATGAGATTTTACTAAACTCCGCGCGTCAGATTGAGTGTTGCCAAGGCGCTAGCTTGGCTATAAAAAGAGCTTTGAATTTACTAGACGAGAGCGAGCTTGAGCTATTTGCCTATGAGCTAAATTCAGCCATATCGTCAATATCTTCGATCACAAAGCCCTTTGAAAGAGGCGAAATTCTAGATGAAATGTTTAGTAATTTTTGTCTTGGGAAATAAATTTAAGGAAGAAAAATGAGTATTGTAAAAATTATAGGTAGTATGGCGGCGGCTCTGTTTCTAGCAGGCTGCGCTCAAAGTAACGCCGCTTTGTCGGCGGCTTCGTTAAATCAAGTTGAGCCTGCGTGGACTAATTATCTTGAAAACGACGCAAGCTTACAAAAAATCGCTTTTTATTCTGCGAATTTAGCCGCAACAAAAGATTTAAGAGACGGAGCGGTAATCGGCTTTGCGCTTACAAAAGGCGAGCGTAACGGTAAAATCCAAAATATCAAAATAGGCGACATGTATGCAAGCGGCGGTAAGTCTTTTACGGTAGTCGATCTTGATAGGGGTGGGTATTATATCAATATGCACGATAAAAACGAGATTTTATCTTTAAAAAACTCAAAAAATATAAAATTTTACGAATTTGGCGGCGGAATTTTAGAGACTGTTGTCTACTCCACCTCTCAAGATAAGACCGTATGCGATAGCTTCCTAAGCGGTAAAGAGATAGATGCAAGAAGCGTTACAAATTACTATGATGCTAGCACATCCGATAATAGCAAATTTTTTGCGACATTAATGAGTGCCAAGATAATAAAAGACAATGCGCCAAAGGCTAGCGGCTTGGAGTTTAAATACTTTGTCGGCGAGGCTGATTTGGTTAAATTTAAAGAAGCCGCAGAGTCTGATAAATTTAAAAAAGAGGTCATAGATCAAGATTTGATTAAGCAAGAAAGAGTGCTTAAAAATATAATTTGTTCTCAATTTTTAAAATAAATTTATCTGCCAAGGAGTACTAAAATGAAATTTAAGGGCTTTTTGTTTGCGTTTGCAGGCGCGATTTTATTTAGCGGTTGTGCAGGTGCGCTAAATCACTCCTTAAACGACGATAGATCGTGGATAAAATACCTTGAAAACGACACAAGCTTGCAAAGCGTTAGCCTTAATCAAAAAGCGGCGAACTCATACAAATTCGGCGACGTAATCGGAAGCGCCACCGTAAAATCAAGCTTAAATCATGCGGATATAAATTTGGGCGATATTTATTTCGTAGATAAGATCAAAAGCGTCATAGTCGTTGATCTTGACGCCAATAAAAACATAAATATAAGCGATAAAGACGAGCTAGCGAGCTTACAAAGTTCAAAAAATATCAAATTTTACGAATTTGGCGGTGGCATGATAGAAAGCGTCATTTATTCTTCCGAGCAAAAACCCGTCTGCAAAGCGTTTTATAGCAGTCTAGAGCCAATAAACACAAGAAGCGTTACGAATTATTATAAGAATTTACATAGCGACAAGAGCGAATTTTTTACTACTATCATTGAAGCTAAGATCATTGGAAACAAGGGTTTTGAGATCAAAAATTTAGAGTTTAAATTTCATATAAACCAAAAAGATCGCGGCGAAGTAGAACGGTATGTTCGCTCGGATACATTTAAAAAAGATGGAATCGATCAGGATATGTTAAAGCAGGGGCGGTTTTTATTAAACGTGCTTTGCCGCTCTATGTTTTTCTAGTAGGCTAAATTTGTGCAAAACAGATCGGATAAAATAGCAAGATACGATAAAGCTCTATTTTTCTTTACCGCTTCACTTATAATTCCTTGGATATTTTTCTTTTTGGCAGCTTATCTTAGCAAGCTACCCGAGGCTAAGAATTTAGCCTTTTTGCAAGGCATTTTAAGCCTGATTGGACTCATTGCTCCTTGTATTGTCGCCTTTTATATTTTTGCTAGTAAGGGAGTTAAATTTAAGGATTTTAAAGATAGATTTAGCCTTAAAGGCGTGGATAAAAATTACCTCTTTTTATCTGTTTTTATGACCTTTGCCGCGCTTATACTAGCGCAATTCATATCTCTTTTATTCGGACACGGTTTGGAGCAGTTTTATATATCGGGCAAGACTAGCTTTGAATCAGCTCTGTTTAACCCGTGGTTTATCTTGGCTTTTGCCGCTATCGCCGAGGAGCTTGCTTGGCATACTTACGGCACCGACGCGCTAAGAGCGAAATTTAGCCTGTTCGTATCATCCGTTATATTTGCTTTTTATTGGGCGATTTGGCACTTGCCGCTATCTTTTATAGATGGATATTATCATAGCGAAGTAGCGGTTAGCGGCTCTTTGTATGTCGTAAATTTTATCGTTAGCTTGTTTGTTTTTGTCATTTTGATGAACTGGCTATATTTTAAAACGGGCAGAAACGTAACGATAGCCATCCTCTTTCATCTTTTTGCAAATTTGACCAATGAAATTTTTGCAACTCATCCTGATAGCAAAGTTATACAAACCGCTATACTTTTGGTTGTTTGCGTGATCGTATTGATAAGAGAAAAAGAGCTGTTTTTTAGCTCTAATTTAAAATTTTAAATGCGAAAATTCGGCTTTTGATATTAAATTTGGCCGCTTAGTTTATGAAGTTTTTATGGTGATTAAAGTAAAATAATACAAAATTTTATAAAGGTGCAAACGATGGATAGTGCTACTATAAAAGCCCATAAGATCAGCGACGGTGAGTATGAAAAGATACTTCAAATTTTGGGACGCGAGCCGAATTTGCTTGAACTTGGCATATTTTCTGCGATGTGGAGTGAGCATTGCAGCTATAAATCAAGCAAAAAATACCTAAACGGCTTTCCGACCAAGGCGCCTTGGGTTTTGCAAGGACCGGGCGAAAATGCAGGAGTTATCGATGTGGGCGAAGGGATTGCCGCCGTGTTTAAGATGGAGAGCCATAACCATCCAAGCTTTATAGAGCCTTATCAGGGCGCGGCAACCGGCGTGGGCGGAATTTTGCGCGATGTGTTTACTATGGGAGCAAGAGTGGTTGCCAACATGAACTCGCTTAGATTTGGCCAGATAAGCGGCAGCTCAAGCGTAGCGCGCCATCAAAGATACCTTGTTAAGGGCGTAGTAGCGGGAATTTCTCACTACGGCAACTGCATGGGGATCCCGACCGTAGGCGGCGAGGTGAGCTTTGATGAGAGCTTTAACGGAAACATATTAGTAAATGCCTTTGCTTTAGGACTTTGCAAAAGCGATGAAATTTTTTACGGCAAGGCCGAAGGTATCGGCAACCCCGTCATATACGTAGGAAGCAAAACCGGACGTGACGGGCTTGGAGGAGCCGTTATGGCTAGCGATAGCTTTAACGATGAGAATAAATCCTTGCGCCCAACCGTTCAAGTGGGCGATCCGTTTGCCGAAAAACTCCTGCTTGAAGCTTGTTTGGAGCTTTTTAAGAGCGATTACATCATCGGTATTCAGGATATGGGCGCAGCCGGTCTTACCTCAAGTAGTTTTGAGATGGCGGGACGTAGCGGAAGCGGTATGAAGATGTATCTTGATAGGGTGCCTATGAGAGAAAGCGGCATGACTCCTTATGAACTTATGCTTAGCGAAAGTCAAGAGAGAATGCTTATATGCGCCAAAAAAGGCTGCGAGCAAAAGGTTATCGAGATATTTAAAAAATGGGATTTGGATGCCGAAATCATAGGCGAGGTAACCGATACCGGAGTTATGCAGCTATATTGGCACGGCGAGCTTGCGGGCGAAATCCCGATTGATCCCGTTGCGCAAGCTGCTCCCGTTCTTGATCGTCCTACGAAAAAGCCTGCATATATGGACGAGATAAGAGGAAGTTGGCTTGAGAAATTTACGCCTGTTGATAACAAGACCGCCTTTAACAAGCTTTTGCGCGATCCGCATATCTTAAATAAGTCTCTGATCTACGATCAATACGATGCAAATATTCAGACAAACACGATTAAACAGCCCGGAAATTTAGGCGCAAGCGTAATTCGCGTAAGGGAAAGCGGCAGGGCTATAGCTATGGGAATGGAATGCAGCCCTCGCCACAACTACGTAAATCCAAAAATAGGCGCCGCTATGGCGGTAGCAGCAAGCGGTAGAAAGGTGGCTATGAGCGGAGCCGTCCCTCTTGCGATAACCGATTGTCTAAACTACGGCAACCCTGAAAATCCCGAAGTCATGTGGCAATTTGCTCAAGGTTGCGAGGGTATAAAAGAGGCGTGCCGCGAGCTTACCACTCCGGTAGTTAGCGGAAACGTGAGCCTTTATAACGACACGGACGGAGTAAGCGTATATCCTACTCCCGCTATCGTAAGTGTCGGAGTAAACGAAAATGCGCATCAAAATTTACCTAGCGCATTTCAAAAAGAGGACACCGCCATCTATCTTATAGGCGATACGCAGGGCGAATTTGCCGCAAGCCTTTATATGAAAAATTTATACAACTTTGTAGGCGGAGAGCTGAAAGAGATAGATTATAAAAAAGAGCGCGCGCTTTGGGATATTGTCATAGAGGCGAACACAAACGGAATTTTAGAATTTGCAAATTCGGTCGGCACCGGCGGAGTGGCTATGACGCTGGCTAAAATGGCTTGCGTAAGCGGCATAGGCGCAAAATGCGAATGTAAATTTAGCGATAGTAGATGGATATTTGACGAGAGCTTTTCGCGCGCGATCGTAGGCGTAAAAGATGAGGCTAAATTTGATAAATTGGCACAAGATTTTGGGCTAGTTATTAAAAAGATAGGCGTAACCGGCGGAGATAAATTTGAAATCGACGGAGTTAGCGAAAATTTAAAAGAGATGAGTGAGGTTTACTTCAATGAGTTTGCTAGAGTTGTTAAACAAGAAGACTGAGCAAAAAGAGCAAGAAAAGGAGCGGAATATGAGTCAGCGAAACGTGGCAAAGCCTCCGATTTTATTTAACGAAACTCAGCAGCTTATAAAGGCTATAGAGGCGAAGCTTGGCGGCTCGCTCATAACATACTACAACTCAAATGCTGGCAGTGTGTGCGGAAACGACGCAAGCGCGATGTATGAAATTTTAAAGGGCAAAAAGATACAAAACGCCTTTTTATTTATCAAGAGTGACGGCGGTAGCGGTATCGCCTCGCTTCGTATCATCAGCACGCTTAGAAACTACTGTAAAAACATAACCGCTCTTGTGCCTGCAAACTGCGCGTCGGCTGCAACTATGATGGCGCTTGGCGCAAACGAGATCGTGATGGGTCCGCTTGCCTATCTGACTCCCGTTGATACCTCCCTTAAGCACGAACTAAGCCCGACAAATAAAAACAACGAGCTTGTAAGCGTGTCGATGGACGAGCTAAGCCGCGTAATAAAGCTATGGAAAACGAACGAAAAAGACAAGGATGAAAACCCGTATAAATCGCTATACGAATACATCCATCCGCTTGTATTTGGCGCAGTTGATCGTGCAAGCTCGCTTTCGCTTAAAATTTGTCGCGAAATTTTGCGCTATCATATCGAGGATGAGGAAAAAATTCAAAAAATTTCAGAGCGTTTAAACAGCGATTATCCTGCGCATGAGTATCCGATACTCTTTCGCGAAGCCGAAGAGATCGGGCTTCATGTAAAAAAGATGGATGACGAGCTAAACGAAATGCTTCAAGAGCTTACATTGCTTTATTCAGAGATGGGGCAAAGAGCGTTTACCGACTTTGACGAAAACAGCTATCACGATAACAACATCGCAAATATCATCGAAGCAAACGGCAAGCAGATATATTTCCAGATAGATAAAGACTGGTTTTATCGTCCTGACGAGCGCCGCTGGAACGTGATGAACGACGAGAGCTCATGGCGCAAAAACGAGCTTGTTAACGGCAAACTAAAAAACACTATTTATCATCTTTGGTAAGAGCGTAGATGGGAAATTTGCTGATAATCATCGCCGCAATTTTGATGATATACTACTTATCATCAGGCTTTAGAGAGAGTCCGCAAATTTTATCGGGATTTAAAAAGCAGTTTGTATTTGAAGAGGCAAAATATCTAGTTAGCCTGCTTGCCAAAGTCGCTAAAAGCGACGGCAGAGTAAATGAGCTTGAAGCGCAACTGGTAAGCGAGATACTTGATGATATCACGCTAAAACTTGGCGGAGATATAAGACGGCGCGAAGAATTAAAGCAAATTTACAATGCCGAAAAAGAGAATTTAAACAACACCTACAGGATCGCGCGCGAATACTACTTGAAATTTAACCTAAGTAGCGACGCTGCGATAGCTAAAATTTCCTTTTTGCTAAATTTGGCTTGTATCGACGGCGAGCTTTCGGCTTCCGAGCGAGAGATAATTGAACAAATCGCCATCGGACTTAGAGTGCATAGATCTGTTTTAGATGCTCTCTTTGCGAAATTTGACGGATTTTACAGCCAAAGAAAATCCGAGCAAAGAAGCTATAGCAGGGATTTTAAAACTACCAAACAAAGCCCTTATGCGACTTTAAATTTGTCCGAAAACGCGCCGTTTAGCGAGGTTAAAAAACGCTACCGCGAGCTTGTGAAAAAATATCATCCCGATATTTTAATGGGAAGAGGCGAGAGCGAAGAGATAATCGAGCGTTCAACCAGAAAGCTTCAAGAGATTAATGAGGCTTATGAAGAGATAAAGGCGCGCAATGCAAATAACTAAAGGCTACATAAGCGGATGTGTGGGCGATATCATCTCGCTTAATGCAAAATACTATGCAAAGAGATTTGATCTTGGAAAAGCTTTTGAGATAAAAATAGCCACAGATATAGCCGAATTTGTAGCTAGTCTTGGAAGCGGCAAACGAGAGCTTTTTACCTGCATAAAAGATGGTGTTTTAATCGGTTGTATAGCCGTTGATGAAATCGATGAAATGGGGTTGCTTAGATGGTTTTTAGTCGATGATAGGTTTCAAAACCAAGGCATCGGAAAGGGGCTTTTAAAAGAAGCAATTAAATTTTGTGATGAAAATTTTAATCAAACATATCTCTACACAAATAAAGAGCTTGAAATAGCTATCAAAATGTATGAGAAATTCGGCTTTGAGCGCGATGAGAACTTTGCGCCAAAGCGATATGAAGAGCTGGGCGAACTTGAAATTTTAAGATATATCAAAAAGAGGAGTGAAAATGAAAGCGTTAATCAGTGTGAGCGATAAAGAGGGAGTTGTGGAGTTTGCCAAAGGGCTTGCTTCGCTTGGATTTGAGATACTTTCTACGGGCGGGACGCATAAATTGCTTGTGCAAAGCGGCATAAATTCGCTTGAAGTGAGCGAATATACAAAGAGTCCTGAGATGTTTGAGGGCAGGGTAAAGACCCTTCATCCTAAAATTCACGGCGGAATTTTGCATAAAAGAGATGATAAAAACCACGCTTTGCAAGCCGAGCAAAACGGTATCGGCGGCATCGATCTGGTTTGTGTGAATTTGTATCCGTTTAAAGAGACTACTATTCGTACCGATGACTTTGAAGAGATCATCGAAAATATCGATATCGGCGGACCTGCTATGGTGCGAAGCGCGGCTAAAAATTTTAAAGATGTTTATATCGTAACTAGCCCGCTTGATTATGATGCGGTGCTTGAAAATTTAAAGGGCGGCAAGAACGCGCTAGAATTTAGACGCGCGCTGATGATAAAGGCGTATGAGCATACGGCAGCTTACGACTCGATGATAGCAAACTACATGAACGAGAGATTTAACGGCGGTTTTGGTGATATGAAATTTATCTCGGCTAGTAAAGTGTTTGACACTAGATACGGCGAAAACCCGCACCAAAAGGGCGCTTTGTATGAGTTTGACTATTTCTTTAGCAACAACTTTAAAGCTCTTAAAGGTGAAGCGAGCTTTAACAATATGACCGATATAAACGCGGCTTTAATGCTTGCAAGCAGCTTTGATGAAGCGCCTGCCGTAGCTATCGTAAAGCATGCTAACGCTTGCGGCTTTGCGGTGAAATCAAGCTTGCTTGAAAGCTACACCGAAGCGCTAAAATGCGATCCTATTTCGGCTTACGGCGGAGTTGTGGCAATAAACGGCACGCTTGATAAGGCTTTGGCTGAAAAGATAAATGAAATTTTTGTCGAAGTTATAATTGCCGCAAATGTCGATGAAGAGGCTTTGGCGGTATTTGAATCCAAAAAACGTATCAAAATTTTCTCTCAAGGCAATAAATTCCTCGTAAGAGCAAACGACAAATACGACTTTAAGCATGTTGACGGCGGATTTGTCTTTCAAGAAAGCGACGAGGTTAAGCCTAGTGAGCTTGAAAATATGAAGCTGCAAACTACGCGCGAGGCAAGCAAAGAGGAGCTAAAAGACCTTGAGATAGCTTGGAAAGTGGCAGCACTTACTAAGAGTAACTGCGTGGTTTACGTAAAAAATTCAGCCATGGTTGCTATCGGTATGGGTATGACAAGTCGCGTGGATGCCGCTAGAGCTGCGGTAAATAAGGCTCGCGATCTAGGAATTGATCTAAACGGATGCGCGCTTGCTAGCGAGGCGTTTTTCCCGTTTAGAGATAGTATCGATATCGCCTCTGAAGTGGGCGTAAAAGCCATCATAGAGCCGGGAGGCAGTATACGCGACGATGAGGTGGTACAGGCTGCAAACGAGCATGGCATGGCTCTATACTTTACCGGAGTTAGACACTTCTTGCACTGATTTTCTTTAAAAACAGGGCGAATTTAAGAAAATTCCTAAATTTGCCCCTCTAAATCCTCTTATATCTTGAACTAAATCAAGAATTTCATACCAAAATTCAGAGTATAATTATCCTAAAATTTAAACAAGGATAAAAAATGAACGAATTTTTCAAAAACGCTACGCAGATCAATGTAGAGGGTGCGACGCTGCCTTTTTATAAATTTAGCGAAGACGGAGTCGAGTATATCGGGTTTGATTCGCGCAAGTGCGTGCCGCCCGAGCCTATGGTAAATGCTTTGGTGGCTCTTAATTTGATAGCGGATAGCAAAAGCAAAGTGATGATGATAAATCACCACTATCCGGTCGCTCTCATTCCAAAGATCGAGAAAAACTACGATATCACTCACGAAAAGCTTGACGGCGAAGAGGTAAAGGTGATAATCAGCCTAAAAGAGGGCGTGCGCGCTCAAATTTTAGATACAAATGTAAAGTGTGGCGGATAGATGCTGCTAAATACATTTGCGCCACCGTTTAGCCTCGTTGGCGGATATTTTATCGCGGGGATTTTGTTCTTGCTTGCAAGCGTGTTTGTCTTTTTTGGAGTTGATTTAAGCGCGCTTATAAGCCTAAAAACGGCAGGATTTTTTCATATATATCTAGTCGGATTTGTGATGAGTATCATCATAGGAGCGCTTTATCAGCTTACTTCAGTCATCCTTGAAAAGGCTTTTTCTACTATCAAATTCGCCTTTTTAAATTTGATCTTATATTCGGCAGGCGTTTTGGCGCTAAGCCTTGGGATGTATCTTGAAAAGATGGCGCTTATCCATGCGGGAGGCGGGGTGCTTTTTATCTCTTTGCTCTTTTTTGCCGTTACTTACGCGCTTAGCTTTTTCGGGGCTAAAAAAGGCGGTTTGGCTGTCGTTGCCTTGCTTCTTTCGGCTCTGTTTTTACTAGTCGGCATCACGCTTGGCTTTATGCTTATCTTGATAATGTCGGGTAAATTTGCTCTTGATTTTGAGCTTGTTTTGCACTATCACATCTACTTTGTGCTAGGTTTTGTCTTTTTAATCATAGTCGGCGTTGCAAGTGTGCTTTTGCCGATGTTTGCGCTTGTGCACGATCTTAAATTTTATCTTAGCAAAATTTCTATAGCACTATTTTTAGTCAGCGGCGTAGCTCTTAAATTTAGCCTTCAATTCGCTCTTATTTTGATAGCTGTTAGTGTCATCTGCTTTTTATTTGAAGCTCTTTTGATACTTAAAAGAAGAGTTAGAAAGGCTTATGATTACTGGAATTTAAATGTCTTTTTCGCTCTTGTTTGGCTGTTTGTTTGCATAGTTTGTATAGCTCTTGATGGGATAGAATTTGCCGTATTTACCCTTACTTTCGGCTTTTTATACGCCTTTATCGTAGGACATCTTTATAAGATTATGCCGTTTTTGATCTGGTATCACTATGTGGCTAAATTTGTGGGTAAAACTAAAGTGCCTTTGCTTGATGATATGATGATAAAATGGGTTGCAAATTTATCGCTCGCCTTACAGACTATCTCTATGGCGGCTTATTTTGCGGGAGTAAATTTTCTAAGCCAAATTTGCCTTTTGTTAAGTGTGATTTTGGTTATAGTCAATGTAATAAACTTTTTTAAATATACTAAATTTGGAGTTAAAAATGAGGGATAAAATTTACGCAGCGCTTTCTGAAATAGTTGATCCTGAAGTCGGCTTTGATATCGTCTCTTTGGGGCTTATATACGATGTTGAAACAAACGGCGATAAAGCCGTTGTGACAATGACGCTTTCAACTCGCTCTTGCCCGCTTCATGAGCTGATTTTAGGTTGGGTTAACGATGCGACTTTAAGCGTTGAGGGCGTAAATGAGTGCGAGATAAATTTGGTTTGGGAGCCCGCTTGGAATATAGATATGGCAAGCGATGAGGTAAAAGCGGCTCTTAAGGGTTAAATTTCACGCCGATTAGTTTTGCGCAACGAAATAGGTCTTTAAAATTTCGTTATATTTGTTTTCATCTTCGCATTGAATGAGTAACAAATCACCCTCTTCAAACACAGATGAGCCTGTGGGCTTGATATACTCTCCTTTGCGCTTTATAAGCAGGATCAAAAAATCGCTTGGGAGTTCAAGCTCGGCTAAGTTTTTTTCTATGATTTCCGAGCCAAAAGGGATAGTGTGCTGCCTTAACGTGTGATAAAATATTGGCAAATTTGATGCCTCGACATCTTCGATCTTTTCGCTATCATCCTCGACTCCGCATTTTTTAGCCACAAACTCAAGCGTGGTTCCTTGTATGATGATAGAAATTAACACGACAAAAAATATGGTATTAAAGATAAGATCGGCGTTTGGCAGGTTGCTTCCATACGGATATGTGGCAAGCACGATAGGAACGACTCCGCGAAGTCCGACCCAAGATACGAACATCTTTTCTCTGACATTATATCTTGAAAAAATTAGCGAGATAAAAACCCCTATAGGACGCGCTACAAACATGATCCAAAGGGCGATAACAAAGCCCATTAAAGCGACTGAAGGAAGTGCGGAAGGAAAGACCAAAAGCCCAAGAGTAAGAAATACCACTATCTGCATAGTCCATGCGATACCGTCGTGAAATCCGACTAAATTTTTCTTGTGCGCAAACTCTTTTTTGTTTATGAAAATTCCTGCGATATATACCGCTAAAAATCCGTTTCCGCCCATTTTTACCGCAGTAGTGTAAAGAAGCAACACCCAAGCTATGGAAAAGACCGGATATAATCCCCAGTATTCAAGCCTTAATCTGTTAAATATAGCAGGCATCAATACACCAAATATATACCCCATTATCCCGCCTAGTAAAAACTGCTCAAGCAGGATGAGAGTAACGTCCGCAGGAGCAGGGATGACCGCAAGCGAGATCATTTGAATTATAGTTAAAGTTAAAAAGATCGCCATCGGATCGTTTGAGCCCGATTCCAGCTCAAGAAGTGGACCTAAGTTGTTTTTAAGCGAAATTTCTTTAGCTCTAAGGATGGCAAAAACGGCTGCGGCGTCGGTTGAGGATATGATCGAGCCAAATAAAAACGCCTCCATCCATGTAAAATCAAGCAGATATTTTACTATGACGGCAACCCCGCTTGCGGTAAGCGCAACTCCGATAGTAGCTAAGATAATGCCGTTTAGCATAACCGGTTTTATAGCCTTAAATTTAGTATCAAGCCCGCCGGCATAAAGTATAAATATTAAAGAGATGGTGCCTACGTCCTGAGCTATCTTTTGGTTGTTAAAGTCGATTCCCAAAAGCCCGTCGGAGCCTGCTAGCATACCTACGGCAAGAAAAACTATGAGTGAAGGGATGCCGAATTTGTCGGAAATTTTGCTAAAAACGATACTTGCTATAAGCAATATAGAAAAAAATAGCAAAAAATTTTCCAAAATCCACCCCGTATGTCTACTAAAACCGCACCCCAAATTTATAAAGGCGCATAGCCAAATTTAACTATTAAATTTTATATTAAATTCGCCCGTTAAATCGATATTTGTTACAAAAATTATATCAAAAGCAAGCTTATTTTATTTAAAATTTATCTTTTTGCTCGTAAAAGATCAGATCAAAGCTGTTTTTGCGCTTTACAAGAGCTTTTTTAGATGGCACGCTTCCTAGGTTGGATAGCCTTTCTATCTCGCTTCTCATCTCGTCCATTGTCTGTTCGAACTGATCAAGCTGCTCTTTTAGCTGAAGGATTATATCCACCCCCGCTAAATTTACCCCTAAATCACGCGTTAATCTAAGTATCATCTTGATACGATCAAGATCTTTTTCGGAATACAACCTCATTCGCCCATCCGTTCTGGAAGGCTCTACAAGACCCTCGCGCTCGTATTGGCGCAGTGTTTGAGGGTGTATGCTAAGAACTTTTGCTACAACACTTATCAAATAAACAGGTTCGTCATATCCACGCATATTATCTCTCCGGAAGTTTTTCTCTCATAAGTTCGACTAAATTTTCATCAAGCGAATTTATATCTGGCAATGCCACTCTGGCTCTTAAATACAAATCTCCATAAAGACCGCTTTTGCGATTTTTTACCCCATATCCCTTAAGTCTTATTTTCTGACCGGTTTTTGAATTTTCGGCTATCTTTATGTTTACCTCTTTTTGCAAAGTAGAAACGGCAAATTTACCGCCAAAAAGCATGAGTTTAAGAGGAATTTCAACATCTTTGTAAAGATCGTCGCCGTCTCTTTCGTATTCACTGCTCTCGTCTATACTTACGGTTAGTATAAGATCGCCCGTGCCTGCATTTTTGGAAGTTTTGCCTTTGCCTTTTATACGAAGCTTTTCACCGTCGTTTATGCCGTTTGGAATTTTTATCTTTAGACTCTCTCCGTTAAAATTTATCCTATGTTCTCCGCCTAAAACCGCTACTTCAAACGGGATATTAACTCTTGCTTTTATATCTAAATCTTGTGCAAACCCGCTAAATCCGCCGTCAAAATCGCTGCTTGAAAAGCCGCTAAAACCTCCGCGAGAAAAGCTGCCAAATCCTCCCGCTGCGCTAGAAAATCCTCCGCCGAAGATGTTTCTTAAAATTTCATTTAGATCGCCCATTCCCGCCGAACTGCTTGCAAAGTCATGGAAATTTTGCCCGCCAAACATTGCATCGCCGTATTGGTCATATTGAGCCCGCTTCTTTTCATCGCTTAAAATTTCATAAGCTGCGTTTATCTCTTTAAATTTATCTTCCGCTCCCGGATCTTTGTTTATATCGGGGTGATATTTTCTAGCTAGCCTTCTGTATGCTTTTTTTATCTCGTCGCTTGACGCACCCTTTGAGATGCCTAGCGTATCATAAAGACTACTACTCATCTTATTATCCTTATGTTTAATCATTTTTATAGAAATTGTAGCATAAAACTTTAGTCTATGTCAATCAATCTTACGGCAAATCAAGAGTGTATTTTATCTAAAATAAAAGCATTAACTTTGCATTAAGCGGGTTATTTTATAATTTCATTTTAAAATTTTTACAATGAAAAGGACATGCTTAATAATGAAAAAGATATTAGCGGTATCATTGGCGGCGGCTTGTTCGGTTTTGGCATCGACCATAACATTTAATGAAGCGAAAGACGATGCCTTAAGGATAAATCCTGAAGATAATAAAGGCGTGATTCTATCATATAATAGCTCAATCTCGGAGGCTAAAAAATCGGTAGTAAACATCTCTACGACAAAAACAACCGCGGCAAATAGCGGCATAGATCAGATGTTTAACGATCCGTTTTTTAGAGATTTTTTCGGCTTTAACTTTAGAATTCCGCAAGATAAACAAAAGAGCACCTCTTTGGGCTCGGGAGTCATCATCTCAAACGACGGCTATATAGTAACGAACAATCACGTTATAGAAGATAGTGACGAGATCATAGTAACCCTGCTTGAAGACGATAAAGAGTATAAGGCTAAGATTATCGGTACGGATCCAAAGACCGATTTGGCGATCATCAAAATAGATGCGAAAAATTTAAAAGCTATAACCATAGCCGACTCATCCAAGATAATGGAGGGCGATATCGTATTTGCCATAGGCAATCCCTTTGGTGTCGGAGGAAGCATCACTCAAGGAATAATTTCAGGTCTTAATAAAGACAACATCGGACTAAACCAATATGAAAACTTTATCCAAACTGACGCCTCTATCAACCCGGGCAACTCGGGCGGAGCCTTAGTAGATAGTAGAGGAGCTTTAGTCGGTATAAATTCCGCCATCTTATCTCGTAGCGGAGGAAATAACGGTATAGGCTTTGCTATCCCTTCAAATATGACGAAAGAGATAGCTAAAAAGCTGATAGAGGACGGCAAGATAGAGCGCGGATATATAGGCGTTATGATAGCAAACCTTACTAACGAGCAAAAAGAAATTTACAAAAACAAAGAAGGAGCCTTGATAAGCAGCGTAGAAAAGGGTCTTCCTGCCGATATAGCCGGCTTAAAAAGAGGGGATTTGGTTATACAAATCGATGATAAAAAAATCAAAAACGCAAACGATCTTAAAAATGTTATAGGCTCGCTCGCTCCAGATAAAGAGATAGCCGTAACTTTTGAGCGCTCGGGCAAGGTTGATTCGGTTAAAATAAAGCTGGTAAATATGCAGCAAGGAACAGACGTTAAAGGCGGTTCGGCTATAGACGGTTTAAGCACAACGGCAATCACCGATGATGTAAGATATAGATATAAAATTCCTCAAGATATAATAGGGGTATTGGTAACCGATGTTAAGGCTGATTCTAAGGCTGAAAAATTCGGCTTTGAAAAGGGCGATATCATTATACAAATAGGCGAAGAAAATATCAAAAATATCGATGATTTTAATAAAGCTTTATCAAATTATAAGAACAAAAAGACTCTTGTTTGGGTTAACAGACAAGGCATTATCCAAGGTCTTGTGATAAAATAATCTTTAAAGGCGCGAAATTCTTGCGCCTTTTACTCTCTTTAAATTTATAAAACTTCTGTTATAATCGATTTCATTGAAAATAAGACTAGGAAGATATTATGATAGAAATTTTAATGATCGAAGATGATTTTGAACTAGCTGAAATTTTAACTGAATACCTTGAAAAACACGATATGAAGGTTACTACCGCAGAAGAGCCTTATATCGGACTTTCTACTTTAAATACCGGTAAATTTGACCTTGTTATCTTAGATCTTACTCTGCCCGGACTTGACGGACTTGAGGTTTGCAAAGAGATTCGCAAGCGCCATGATATACCTATCATCATCTCAAG
Source organism: Campylobacter sp. (assembly GCA_030532465.1). Taxonomy (GTDB): domain Bacteria; phylum Campylobacterota; class Campylobacteria; order Campylobacterales; family Campylobacteraceae; genus Campylobacter_A. The sequence continues at coordinate 38,940 of JAUNLC010000003.1, forward strand.
CGCAAGACACGATATAACCGATAAGGTAAATGCCTTAGATAACGGTGCGGATGACTATCTGCCAAAACCTTACGATCCTCAAGAGCTACTAGCGCGCATAAAAAGCCACTTAAGACGCCAAAGCGTTAGCGCCATTCAAGAAAAGAAGCTTCAGCCAAAAGATCTTGTGCTAAACGATTTTGAGCACACCATATCTTTTAAAGGAGAGGATCTAAATTTAACTGCGGCGGAATACGACATCTTAAGGTATCTGATAAAAAAAGAGGGCGGAGCTATAACTCGCGAAGAGCTCATATATAATTGCAACAGCATAAACGAAGAGTCGTCAAACAAGAGTATCGACGTTATCATCGGTAGGATTAGAGCCAAACTCGGAGAAAACCCAAAAGAGCCGATTTACATCCACGCTATTCGCGGTATAGGATATAAGCTGATTCAGTAAATTTAGGCTCAAATGAAGCGCTCATCCGTCTTTTATACCATAACTTTTATCTTTGTTTTAGCCCTTACTAGTATATTTTTGGCCTTTTTATGGCTTATGGACTATGATAAGCAAAACTACACAAGAGAGTTGAACGCAAAATACTCGACAATTGCAAAAAATACGCTATTTTACATGAGCGGCATAATAAACGAAAAAGAATACAACAGACAGCTTGAAGGCATAAGTATGCCGGAGATTACGGATGAACAAACTAAGGAAGAAATTTTAAAAAACGCTATGGTGTTAGAAGAAATTTCAGCCGATATAGGCTCAAGCGCCATAATGCTACACAACAAACATCACTATCTTAAGGTGCAGCATATAGATAAAATTTTGCTCTTAAAGGATAGCGATTATCAACCCTACAGGTATGATATCATCAAGATCATCTTTTCTTTGGTAGCGCTTATCTTGCTGGCGGCTTATATATTTGTTATTAGGAAGTTAAAACCTCTTAGAAAGCTAAAACGACAAATCGATATATTCGCTAAGGGCGAGATAGACAAGGTAAAAAACGTAAGTAGCGGAAATGATGAAATTTCAGAAGTTGCAGAGGCGTTTTACGATGCCGTTTCTCAGATCAAAAGCTTAAACAACTCGCGCAAGCTGTTTTTGCGAAATATTATGCATGAGCTAAAAACACCTATCACAAAGGGTCGCATAACTGCCGAGATGATACAAAAAGATAAAAACCAAGAGCGGCTCGTGTCGGTATTTCAAAAGCTTGAGAGCCTTATCAATGAATTTGCGGCAGTTGAGCAAGTGACTTCAAATATCTCGCTAAACAATACCAAAATTTGCCTGATAGACGATGTGATAGATGAAGCCATAGATATCGCCATAGTTGAAAGAAGCGCCGTTACTATTAATAAACTTAATGACTTTAGCGTAAATATAGACTTTAAACTATTTGCTATAGCTATTAAAAATATGATAGATAATGCCCTTAAATATTCGCCCGATAAGCATGTAAATATAACCATAAGCGACAAAAAGATCAAATTTGTAAACAAGGGCGAGCGGCTCAAGCAAGAGCTTGCTCACTATATAGAGCCCTTTACAAAGGGAGATAACGCTCAAAAAAGCTTCGGGCTGGGGCTTTATATAGTGGATAATATAATAAGGGCTCACAAGCTAAATTTGGCTTATGAGTATAAAAACGGATTAAATATATTTAGCTTTGAAAATTTAGAAAATATCTTGGTCGCTCAAATAGATTCAGATGAGATTAAAAACTCTGAAATAGCTTAAATTTACTCATTTCTAAGCGTATCAAGGACATTTATCTCAGCCGCTTTTTTAGCAGGATAATATGATGAAAAAGCCACTATAAATATAGCTCCAACCACTATCAAAGCAAAATCAACCATAGAAAGCTCCATCGGCAGTTTGCTATCTCCGTAAACGTCTGCGGGTAAATTTATGATATCAAAGCTTCCAAGTAGCCATACTCCCAAAAGTCCGAGTATCACGCCAAATATTATACCGCCGCCGCCTATTGTTACGCCAAGCGCGAAAAAGCTCTTTTTGATCTCATTCTTGCTTGCTCCAAGCGATAGCAAAAGAGCGATCTCTTGGCGGCGATTCATCACGGTCATCAAAAGAGAGCTTACGATATTGAGCGAGGCTACAAGGATGATAAGCATAAGAACGATAAAAAGAGCTCTTTTTTCAAGAGCAAGAGCTGAGAAGAAGTTGCCGTTTTGCTGCCACCAGCCGATAGCCTTCATCGAAAAAGCAAGCTCTTTTGAGATGTTTTCTATATCTGCAAAAGGCTTATCGGAATACACATGAATTCCGTCATATCTTCCGTCTTCATAGTCTAAAATTTTACGCAAAGCCTCAACCGAGGTGTAAAGATAGCTCTTGTCGTAAGCTACAAGACCAGAATTAAAGCTTGCGTTTACGTCAAATCTCTTCATTTTAGGTATCAGTGCAAAGCCGCTTGGGTCATTTTTGGTAAAGATGAGAGTTAGCTTATCCGCTCCGCTTAGCATAAATTCGCTCTTTATACCGCTTCCTACAAGCAGTTCATACCCCTTAAGCTCCTTTACACCAAGAGCCTCTTTAACCACAGAGTTTATCTCTTTTTCTAAATTTGAATTTACACCAAATAAGATTCCGCCTTCAAAGCTTCCCGTGCTTTTTATGATAACTTGCGTCATGATATAAGGGCTAAATTTAAGGTGTGGAAATTTAGCCTGAAGGTCTTTTACATTTTCTTCATCTATACTTCCGCGAGCATGAGAAATGATAGTTATAGGATAGTTCATCGTAAAAAGTTTGCGCTCAAATTCCTTATCAAATCCGTTCATCAAAGCCATGGCGACTATAAGCACCATTAGCCCCACGCTAACGCCAAGAAAGGCTAGTATGGCAGAAAGCGCGATAAAAGGCTGGCTCTTATCAAAGCGAAGGTATTTAAACAGCAGATATTTTACGATACTCATTTATGCAAAAAGCCCTTTTTTAGGACCGCTTTTACCGCAGCACTCTTTGTATTTCTTGCCGCTTCCGCACGGGCAAGGCTCGTTGCGAGGTATCTTTTTGGCTCTTACTTCGCTATTTTTAGCCTCTTGCTGCTCGTTTGAGTATCTAAGTTGCGCATTTTGCTCCTCTTGCATAGCTTTTAGCGCTTGCTGCTCGGCCTCAACTTCTTGCGCGCTTTTTAGTCTAACCGCATTTAAAATTTTAATGCCTTCAAATTTGATGCGAGATACAAGCTCCATAAAGAGGTTAAAGCTCTCTTTTTTATACTCGGTTAGCGGATCTTTTTGGTTATAGCCGCGAAGTCCGATACCTGTTTTTAAGATATCCATTTGATACAAATGCTCTCTCCACGCGGTATCAACCACTTGCAGGCAAAGTACTTTTTCAAGATATTTTCTTTGCGACTCTTCAAGCACGCTCATCTTTTCGTCGTATTGCGCTTCAAATTTATCGGTTATGATTTGGGCTAAATCGTTATAATCAAGCTCTTTTAGCTCGCTTTCATCAACTACAAGTCCGTTTTCCGCAAGCAGTGAATTTAGCTTATCTATGTTAAATTCGCTCTTTAGTCCGCCTGCAAAAATTTCAGCCTGATCAAGAAGGTTTATTACAAATTCGCCTCTGTTTTGCTTGATTTTTTCGCTTATATCAAATTCCGGATCAAGAAGTTCGTTTCTAAATTTATAAACCGTCTTTCTTTGTTCGTTAGCGACGTCATCGTATTCAAGGATATGTTTTCTAGCTTCAAAATGCAGATTTTCAACCTTCTTTTGAGCGTTTTCAACAGCCCTTGTAACCATCTTAGAATCAATGCTTTCGCCTTCCTCGATACCCAGCCTATCCATTATATTTTTTATCCTGTCGCTTCCGAAAATTCTAAGCAAGTTATCCTCTAAACTTAGATAAAAGCGACTCACTCCCGGATCTCCTTGACGACCCGAACGTCCTCTTAGCTGGTTATCTATACGTCTACTTTCATGTCTTTCCGTGCCTATGATATAAAGTCCTCCAAGGGCTCTAACTTCATCGTTTATGCGGATATCGACACCCCGACCGGCCATGTTGGTAGCTATGGTAACCGCCCCTTTAGCGCCCGCTTCGGCGATGATTTGCGCCTCTTTCTCGTGATTTTTAGCGTTTAGCACCGAGTGAGGGATCTTCTCTTTTACAAGCATATTGTGAAGCAGTTCGCTTCGCTCGATCGAAGCCGTTCCTACAAGCACGGGCTGACCCTTATCGTGAGCCTTTTTTATCTCTTTTATAACCGCTTTAAATTTCTCGTCCTGAGTTTTATAAATAAGATCGTTATGATCTATTCTTATTACGGGCACGTTTGTAGGTATGGAGATAACGTCGAGTTTATAAATTTGAGCAAATTCCGTAGCTTCGGTTTGCGCAGTTCCCGTCATGCCCGAAAGTTTGCTATAAAGCCTAAAGTAGTTTTGGAAGGTTATATCGGCTAATGTTTGACTCTCTTCTTGAATTTTAACCCCTTCTTTAGCCTCAAGCGCTTGATGAAGGCCTTCGCTAAAGCGCCTTCCTTCGCTAAGTCGCCCCGTAAATTCATCGACTATCACGACCTCGCCATCACGCACAACGTAGTGAACGTCTCTTTCAAAGAGATTGTGAGCTTTAAGAGCTTGATCAAGATGGTGGCTTAAGATGGCGTTTTCAAGGTTGTATAAATTTTCTACGCCAAATAGCTTTTCGGCCTTTGCTATACCGTCCTCGGTTATCATTATGGTGCGATTTTTCTCATCCACTATAAAATCCCCCGTCGGCTTTTCTTGCGGAGTTTCAGGCGCAACTCCTCTGGTTAGAGCCTTTGCGACCTCGTTTGCCTTGATATATCCGTCAAGAGTGCGGTTTGTAGGTCCTGAGATGATAAGCGGAGTTCTAGCCTCATCGATCAAAATGCTATCGACCTCATCGACGATCACGAAGTTATGCTCGCGCTGAACCTTATCTTTAAACTCCATTTTCATATTATCACGCAGATAGTCAAAGCCAAATTCGTTGTTTGTGCCGTAGGTTATATCGGAATTATAAGCGGTTTTTCTTGCTTCGTCATCATACTGACCTGAAAGCACTACGCCTACGCTAAGACCTAAAAAGTTATAAATTTCTCCCATCTGAGTCGCGTCACGCTTTGCAAGATAGTCGTTTACCGTTACTACGTGCACGCCTTTGCCGCTCATAGCATTTAAAACTACGGGTAAAGTCGCAACCAAAGTCTTTCCTTCGCCCGTTTTCATCTCGGCTATTTTGCCCTCGTGAAGTACCATACCGCCGATGAGCTGCACGTCGAAATGGCGCATATTAAGCACTCTTTTGCCGACCTCTCTAACGATAGCAAATACATCGTTTAGCACGTCATCCATGCTCTTTGAGCCGCTTTTTATAGCCTCTCTTAGCTCGTTAAAGCTGGATTTTAGCTCATCGTCGTTCATAGCTTGATATCTATTTTCAAGCGCATTTATATCTTTTACTCTTTTTGCGTATCTCTTGACCTCTCGATCGTTTTTTGTTCCGAAGATTTTTTGCATAATGCTACTTATCATCTATCCGCCTTCTTAAGTTATTTATAAAGCTAAGATTTTACCATTTGTTTAATTAAACTTAGCTACAATTGCCGCCAAAAAAGGAAAAAATAATGAAGAAAATATCGGCTATTTTATTATTTTGCACGGCTGTTTTTGCAAATTCTTTAAGTTTTAAAACCCTTGAAAGCGACTTTATCCAAACTATCACAAGTAATGATACAAATATAGATTATTACGGCAAATTTTACGCAAGAGAGGACAATAAAGCGCTTTGGATATACGATAAGCCCACTCCTAAAAAAATTTATTTTGATAAAAACCGAGTAGTGGTTATCGAAGACGAGCTAGAACAAGCCATCATATCTCGCCTTGAAAATACTCCGAATTTAGCTAGCATACTTAAGAAAGCTACCAGAATAAAAGATGATCTGTATAAGACGAAATTTGATGATGTAGAGTATTTTATAGCGATTAAAAACGATCTACCTACGAGAATCGACTATCAAGATAAGCTTGGCAATAAGATAAAAATTTTATTTGAAAACGCTAAAAAAGACGAAGCGATAAGCGAGGAGATACTAACTCCCGTCATCCCTTCGTTTTATGATGTGATAAACCAATAAATTTGAACTTTGGCGGGCAAATTTACTCGCCAAAATCCTTTCCGAAATCCTTAATCGAGTTTAGATCAAGGGGCTTAAGCTCGATCTTTCCTCCTTTTTGTATGATGATATCGTCATCTTCGTTTTGAGATTTCTCTTTTTTAGATCTGCTTTTTAGCTCGCTTTTCTTTTGATCTTTAAGAAGGTCTAGCAGCTCTTCAAGCTTTGGTTCGCGAACTATTTTAAGAGAGATGATAAGCACCTCGTCGATATCTACGGAGTGCTTTTTGGAAGTGTATTTTGCAAAGGTCTCTTTAAATTTCTCTTTGCCCCTTGAGGTAAGCAGATCCTCTACGTAAAAGCTTCCGATAACAACGTTTAATCCGTCAAGTATATAAGCTTCGTTATCTTGGACGTCTCTGCCTGAAATCAGCAAGCTAACGCTAACTTTTTTTATGGAATTTTGCGCGTCCCTAGAGTAAAGATCGGTTTCAAAGTCTCTTATATCAAGGCTCTCGCCAAATCCCAATACCGCTAACATAACCGCTACAAAAATTTTTCTCACTGCTCCTCCTTGATATTTTCAAAAACACTCTCTTTGTAAAATTTATCGACCTCTTCATCTATCTTTACGACACTTTTTAGATAGTCTCTAAAATTTTGACTTCGGTTATAAACGAGCTTTAAATTTCTTGGATCTATCGCGCGAGAAAGCGCTACGTAAAGCTGTCCGTTTGCAAAGATATGGTTTAGGTCGCATACTAAATTATCTATACTCATGCCTTGAGACTTATGGATAGTCAGCGCATAAGCAAGCTTAAATGGAAACTGCATAAATGAGGCTCGCACGTTTTGTTCGATATTTTCATCTATCAACACAAATTCGCTAAGCTCGAAGCGATTTGGCTCAACTTCGATGATATCGCCGTTTGCTTTTTGCACCATAACGCTTTTTATAGCCCCGTCCTCTTTTAAAATTTGCATTATCTCTCCGCGCTCGCCGTTATAGTATTCGCCCCATTTGTTTGTAACAAATATAATCTTAGCCCCGATTTTCATATGCATGATCTCAGGCACGGCAAGGCTGTTTATCCAGCCTTCAAGACTCTTTTCGTGCAAATTTTCATCGTAAATTTCAACTAAAGCCTCGCTTATCTCAAGTTTGGTCTCAAGGCTTTCAAGCATTTGAGCATTTAGTCTATCGGCTTCGTAATTTCTTCCAAAAAGCACGCTCGTCTCGCTTGAAATTTCAGCGTTTTGCACGCATAAATTTTCTATATAGCCTACCACCTCATCAGTAAGCACACCCACTCTAAGACTTGATAAAATTTCGTAAAATTTCAGATCCTTTGTGCGCTTTGACACGACTAACTCTATATTTTTAAGCTCAAATTCACTCCAAGCATGCGAGGTAAATGCATATAGAAATTTAAATAAAGAGTTTTCACTCATCTCTCTTTTAAGCACCGGAGGAAGCTGGTAAAAATCACCCACAAGCATGATTCGACCGACAAATTTTGAATTTGAAAGTCTATGATTTATCATCTCCATCAAATTTGCGCTAACCATCGAAATTTCATCTATCACCAGCAGATCGCAGCTATCAAGCATGGCTTTAACCTTGCTAAGCTTTGATCTTTGCTTTCTATCAAGCCCTTTTAGCTCCTCTAAATTCGAGCAAATTCCAAACTTAAAAAAGCTATGGATGCTAACTCCGCCAACGCTAACAGCGCTTATGCCGGTGCTTCCTAGAACTATTACGTTTTTAAGCTCGCTTCTATAGTGCTTTATGATAGCCGTTGTTAAATAGCTCTTACCGACTCCGCCTCTACCAGTTAGGAAAATGTTAGAGCTACGCAAAATGTCTAAAATTTGATTTAACAAAAATTTTCCTGTTTTTTTGTAAAATTATAACCTAAAACAGAGGAGATAAATTTGAAACGAACTATTTTTTTGATTTTTATAGCGATTTTTTTTACATCTTGCACTAAGATTAGCGCTCCAAAAGGCAATGAAAAACTCTTTAACCAAGACGGTCTAGGCAAAATTTCATACCTAAATTTAGAGATAGCTCAAACCTCCAGTTCGCTACCTAAAAATGAAAATATATCAAAACCAAGCGGGTCAAATTTACTTAAAAAACGATTTGGCATACTAACTCTTAAAGAGTTTCCTTATAATGAAAAAGAGGCTTTTTGGGCGATTGATGTTTATAAAAATTCAACTAATAGGCAGTATTACGGGATGAATTTAAAGCCGATTTTAGATGATTGGTTTACGGCTCAGCAAACTAACGCTAACAAAGAGGCGTTAGGCTCGCTCTTGCTGCCCGCAATCACAACCGCAACGACCTCGCTTAGAAATTTACCTACAGATGAGCCGATCTTACTAAATCCTGCTAAGGCGGGAGAGGGATATCCGTTTGATTACTTGCAAACATCGACTCTTTCTATCGGATATCCGATCTTGATATCGCACTATTCGCTTGATCGAGCGTGGGTTTTTGCCGCAAACGATAATATAATGGGTTGGATCAAAGCCGAAGATGTGAAAATTTTAAGCCAAGATGAAGCAAACGAGCTGCAAACGGCGAATTTTATAACGATAACGCGCGACAAATCGCCGGTTTATGATACAAACGGCGAGTTTTTGTTTTACTCCAGGCTAGGGGCGATTTTAGTCTTTCAAAGAGAGGATGAGTATAAATTTTACGGGCGAATTCACACTCGAGCAGGAGTTAAGAGGTATGAAATTTCAAAGGATATCGCTTCAAAATATCCGCTTGAATTTAACGATGCTAACACAAGGCTTTTAACCGAAAGTTTGCTTAGCGAGCCTTACGGATGGGGAGGATTTGCCGATAAACGGGATTGTTCGCTCTTTACTCAAGATTTTCTTAACGGGTTTGGAGTGTGGTTACCTAGAAATTCAAAGGCTCAAAGCAGTGTAGGAGAGCGAATTTCGCTTGCAAATTTAACGAACGATGAGAAATTTAAGCTGATAAAAGATAAAGGCGTGCCTTATCTAACTTTGCTTCATCTAAGCGGACATATCATGATATATGCCGGCGAGAGTGACGGTAAGTTGCTTGTGATACATGATGTTTGGGGGCTAAGAACAAAGGATAAAGGAAGGGCTTTAATAGGAGGCGTAGCTATAACAAGCCTTGATATCGGCAGGGATAGAGCCGATATAGATGAAAAAAATTTGCTTATCTCAAAGATAGATTCGATGAATATCATAAGGCTGTTTGATGAAAAAGAGGCGATAAGTAGGGCTTACGGAGTTAAGGTGGAAAATAACAGGGTTAAATTTAGCGACGGAAGCGAGATAGTTTTTGACGACGGCTTAAAAAAGGACAAGGAGGCTCTGCTTGCAAATGCCGACGTGCAAGATATCTTTGCCGAGCCTTATGATATTTTTACTCCGCTTAAAATGCCTGTAAATGATGCGGGCAGATATAGAAACTACGAACTTTTGGATAAAATTTACGGCAAGGATGAGCCGGGCGTGAAGGCAAATTTGGTTGATGTGACTTGGCTTGAAAAGCATGTAAATAAAAAGTTTAAATTTAACTCTCAAAATGGCGCGGCAAAGGCTCTTGAAGCGGTCTCAAAAGAGCTTGACGAGCTTGTTAATAAAGAGCCTAAGATGCTTAAGTTTTTAGATAATCCTTCCGGAACTTTTAACTACCGCGTCATAGCCAAAACAAACCGCAAAAGCGCTCATGCTTACGGTATCGCGATCGATATAAATACCGATAAGAGCGATTATTGGCAATGGAGCAAGGACGGAGTTTATCGCAACCAAATTCCCGAGCAAATAGTTAGAATTTTTGAAAAACACGGCTTCATCTGGGGAGGGCGATGGGTTAGCTTTGACACTATGCACTTTGAGTATCGCCCAGAATTTTTATATGCGAGATAGCAGAATTTAAACCGTCTAAATTTGAGCGAATTTGCCTTTTATAGAATAAATTCGCTCAAATTTTAAACATCTATAAAATTCCCGCCTCTTTTTTAAGCTTTTCTATGTACATTTGCCTTAGTTTTGGAACATATTTTCCGACTTTTCCGCCGTTTATAAGTCTTTCATCGGCGCTTATTACGGGGATGAGTAAAAGTGTAGCTGCGCAGATGAAAACCTCATCCGCGTTATAAACGTCATCCATGCTAAAAGCACGCTGCTCTATCTTAAGCCCCGCTTGCTCGGCAAAGCCAAGGATAACTTTTCTTCGAATGCCGGGTAAAATTTGATTAGAAAGCGGCTTTGTTATCAAAACTCCATCTTTTATGATAAAAGCGCTTGAGCTTGTAGCCTCGGTCACAAAGCCGTCTTCCACCATAAATCCCTCATATGCGCCCTTTTTTACAGCTTGCTCTTTGGCATAGCACTGCGCTAGAAGCGAGATTGATTTTATATCGCGCCTCTTCCATCTTATATCTTCTACACTTACGATACTAACTCCCTTTACGGCGTCAGGGTTGTGTACGATACCCTTTTCGTAACAAAATACAAAGCAGGTTGGTCTTAAATTTTTTATAAAATAAAAGTCCCTTTCAGCCACGCCTCGGGTGATTTGCATATAAACTCCACCCTCTTGCAAGCCGTTTTTTGCTATGACTTGATTTAAAATTTCTTCAAATTCATCTTTGCCGCACGGCAAATTTAGCTCTATGGCAGCTAGGCTCTTTTCAAATCTCTGCCAAAAGTCATCTTTATCTACGATTTTTCCGCCAAGAACCGGAACAACCTCGTAAATTCCGTCGCCAAATATAAAGCCTCTATCAAGCGCGCTTACTTTAGCCTCGCTTGAGTGCATAAATTCGCCGTTTAGATAAACTATATCTTTCATTTTTTGTCCTTTTAGAGTTTGTATAATTTTAACTTAAAGATTATAAATAGCTTATAAAGTTAAAATTTGCACGATTTAAAGGAATTTTTCGTAAGTTTTGATATAATTTAGTCTAAATTTTAGACAAAAGTGAAAAAATGAAAGAAATTCGGTTAAAAGATATCATCTTGCAAAACATCTTCGTAGTATCAAAGCAGCCGGTGCTGTTTCGCGATCTGCTCGAATCAAACTGCTTGTTTAACGAAGGTATGCTTGTTGATCCGGCTAAGTTAAATTTCAAATTTCGCTACGCTAAAACATATCTTGTTTATGCGATTTTTTGCGCTATTATCTTAGGCTTTTTGATTTTAATCACTCACCATCTCTTTACCAGACTTGATTTTCACCTATCTATAATCAGCGCCGTTATAGTAACCGCTGCGGTTTTTATCGGATTTGATATGTTTAAAATTTGGGCTAGAAAAGCCGTAAGCAAAGAGCTTATAAAAAGAGCTTGGGCTATACACTTTCCGTATTTTTCTTATGAGAAATACTCCACCAAAGTGGAGATGATATACAATGAAGCTATAAAAAATGAAATTCCTAAAAAGGATCTTGAAAAATACGTTTTAGAAAGGTTGATAGCTCAATCAAAAGACGATATATAAATCATTTTAGCTTTATAGGGTCTAAAATTTGGTTTTTATATCTCATCTTTTCAAGTTTTAGTCTAAGCTCTCTGTTTTCTTCGAATAAAACATCTCGCTTTCCGCTTAGATCGGCTATATCTCTGCTTAGATAGTAAATTTGATTGGTTATATAAATTTTAGGCAAAAACAATACAAGAGTGACAAAAATAGCCAAATATACGGTTAAAAGCGTTTTAAAGCTTAAATTTTCTTCAACTTTTTGGTCTTTGTCATGAAGAGCCAGCAAATCATCTCTATCTTGCATTTTTTCCTCTTAAAATTTTAAAAACCCTCATTTTGGCGCAACTGCTTCTTGGATTTTGTCTTATCTCGTTTTGGCTTGGCATTATAGCTTTTTTTGTGATAATTTCGCCTATCGAGTGGTTGTTGCCGCAGATACAGCGCATTACTCCGTCGGGGCAGATGCAGCTGTTAGCCCATTTTTTAAACCTGTTTTTTACAATCCTATCTTCAAGTGAATGAAAGCTGATTATAACTACTACGCACTCGTTTATATCCGAATTTTCTATACTGTTAAGCAAATTTTCAAGCTCCGCTAACTCGCTATTTACCTCTATCCTGATCGCCTGAAATGCAAGTATGGCGGGACTAACGCTTCTGTTTTTAAGAGGTTTTATGCCGATGATGTTTGCAAGCTCGTTAGCGCTTGTTATCTTTGCTCTGTTTCTTCGCTCTACTATCTTGGATGCGATTTGTCTAGCGTTTGTTAGCTCCCCATACTCTCTTAAAATTTTAGCAAGTCTATCTTCGGGATAGAAATTTACAACTTCAAAGGCGGTTAAATCGCTATTTTGATCCATTCGCATGTCTAAATTTTCGCTTTTGATACCAAATCCTCGATCACTCTTATCAAGTTGAAGCGACGACACTCCTATATCTGCAAGGATACCGCGAATTTTATCTTTTTCAAGTCTGTTTAAAATTTCAGAAAACGGACTTTTGTATATATTAACGCGATCTTTAAATTTTGCAAGCTTATTAGTAGAAAATTCTATCGCCTCATCGTCTTTATCGCAAGCTACAAGTTTGATTTTGCTATTTTGCTCTAAAATGAGGCCGGAATGTCCCGCATATCCAAGCGTGCAGTCAATTATAACTCCCTCTTTTATCTCGCTAAAAGCTTTTAGTACTTCATCTTGTAAAACTGGGATATGGGGAGAATTCAAATTTTTCCTTGCAATTTTAATTTAATGTATAATAACAAAAAAAGTTTATAAAAGGTTAAAAAATGGACTTAAAATACGCTGCGGCTGAGCTTAGTAAAATTTCACTCTCAATGTTTAGAAAGAATTTCTTTGGCGTTTTTCACGGCTCTATTTCGGCGCGAATTGAGCACAATCAATTTTTGATAAACAAAAAAAACGCCATATTTGATAATCTCAAAGAAGAGAATTTTATCATGCTAAGCTCCAAAAAGGATTATCGTTGGAACGATGCGAGCATGGATTCTGATATACACTTAAACATATACAAAAATATAAACGAGGCTAAATACGTTTGCTACGCCATGCCTCCGTATCTTACAGCCTATACTTTAAGCCACACTTTTATACATCCCAAAGACTACTTCGGTTATGCAAAACACCATGAACTTCCGATATACGATCCAAAACAGTTTGACGACTGGTATGAGCGTGCGCATACGGAGATTTATCGTTATATGATGGAGAAAAAGACAAATATAATGGTCATTAAAGGATATGGCGCATATGTATATAACAGAACTCCGTATCAGCTTGCTAAAGATGTCGCAATACTTGAAAATAGTTGTAAATTGTTACACATAGCTCACTCTTATGAAATTTAATCTAACTAACAAAATAAAAAATGTTAGTAAAATTAAAAAATTTATGCTATACAAACTACGAATTTAAGGTTACATTCACATAAATTTGGTAAAATAATACATAAAATTTTTAGTTAGTTTAAAGGAAACTAAATGATAACTTGGATGCAAAAGCATAAAAAATATCTAGTAGTAACCATCTGGATAAGCACTATAGCCTTTGTCGGTGCAGGCTTTGTAGGGTGGGGAGCTTACGATATGAATACTAACAGGGCAAACTCCATAGCCAAAGTAGGACATAGAACTATAAGCATTCAGGAATTTCAAAACAAATACAGTGAATTTTACTCATACTACAACCAGATCTCAGACGGTAAGATGACGGAAGAAAAAGCTAGCGAGCTTGGACTTGAAAATGCAGCCATAGAGGCTCTTGTGCAGGAGAATTTGCTGTTAAATTTCGCCGATGATTTGGGTCTTGGCGTAACCGATGAGGATGTTGTAGCATATATAGTTGCAAATCCCGCCTTTCAAGTCGATGGAAAATTTGACAAAAACCTATACAACGAGACGCTAAAAAGATCTAGGATAAA
>JAUNLC010000003.1:53081-67127 GCA_030532465.1 Campylobacter sp.
GATGTAAACGAAACAGAGCTTATGGAATTTTATACTGAAAATAAGAGCTCATACAAAGATCCTTGGGATAAGATACTTGAATTTAAAGATGCAAAGAGCGAAGTTTTGTTTGACTATAAGCAGAAAAAGACAAAGGATGTTGCGCTTAAAGAGTATCTAAAGATTAAAAAAGGCGAGTTAAAGATAGAAGATAACGCATCAATAGCTTTTGAAGATGATACGAGCCTTCCTATAGATGAACTAAAAAATGCTAAAGTCGGCGAAGTGCTAAAACCTGTTGAGCATGAAGACGGGTATTTGATAGTTCAACTAGAAGAGATAATACCTTCCGAGGTTATGACATTTGAGCAGGCAAGAGAGCAAATTCTTGAAGTTTATAAAAATGAAAAAGAGCAAAAAATAGTCGAACAAAAGGCCAAAAAGCTCCTTGAAAACGGCTTTAAGGGCACTGATATAGGCTTTGTAAGCAGGGACGATATAAAGGCTACTAACGGACTAAGCGATATTGAATTCGGTGTGTTTGTTAGTAAAATTTTTGAAAGCAGCAGTAAAAAAGGATATGTCCTACTTAACAACAGAGCCGTTGTGTACGAAATTTTGGAACAAAAGTTGCTTGATAGCGAAAAAGAAGAGAAATATAAAGATGAGATAGTTAAAAATGTTAGTTATCTCAAAAATAGTGAGTTAATCCAAGATCTTACTAACGCATTGCAAAAGCGTTATAAAGTTGAACATTATTATAAAAGGTAGTGGTTTTGAGCACTAAAATTTTAGGTATTGATGTCGGCTCTGTTCAAATTTGTGCGGTTATAGCGCAGCATGATGAGAACGGGCTTAAGATAATAGGCATCGGAACGGCAAAAACACAGGGTATAAAAAAAGGTATCATAACAAATATTGAGCTAGCTTCAAAATCTATCAAAAGCGCACTTATAGACGCTCAAAGGATAGCCGGAACATACTACGAAAGAGTAGTCGTATCGATTTCGGGTGCATATACTAAAAGCGTAGATAGCAGCGGAGTAGTAAATATCCCAAATCATGAGATAGGTATAAGAGAGATAAATCGCTCTATGTTTGAATCTGATCGAAGAGCTCAAATTCATAATGATTATGAAAAACTTCATATCCTCCCTTATAACTTTAAAGTAGACGATCAAGAGCATATAGAAGATCCTCTTGGTATGAACGGAAGCAGACTTGAAGTGCAAACTCATATCATAACAGCTCAAAAATCTTCACTTAGCAATCTTAGAAAAGCGTTAAATTTAGCAGGTGTTGAGCCTGACAATATCGTGCTTTCAAGTTACGCTTCGGCTATCGCTACTCTAAATCAAGACGAGAAAGATTTGGGTGTCGTGCTTATAGATATGGGAGGTGCGACTTGCAATATGATAGTTCATTCGGGAAACTCTATAAGATATAATGAATTTTTAGGAGTCGGTTCCGCAAATATCACAAACGATCTTTCGGCGGCACTTCACACTCCGCTTTTAAAAGCCGAAGAGATAAAGTTAAGCTATGGCTCTCTTATAAATAGAGCAAACGAATTGGTTGAAATTCCTCCTATAAATGATGACGGAAAGGTCCAAGAGGTCTCTCTTGACGTTATATCAAACGTTATTTATGCAAGGGCGGAAGAGACTCTTATGATACTTGCAAAAATGCTTGATGATAGTGGATACAAAAGCTCGGTTGCGGCAGGCGTAGTGCTAACGGGCGGTATGACAAAGCTTGAAGGCATAAGAGAACTAGCCTCTGCGATATTTGATAATATGCCCGTTCGTATAGCAAAACCAAAAGAGATGGAGGGGCTTTATGAGATCATGAGGGATCCTGCCAACTCTTGTGCGATAGGTCTTTGTATGTATGGAGCAGGGTATTTTACTCCATACGAGATAGATTCTGAAAAGAAGATGAGATATAAAGATGAGACAATCGCAAGAAAGAAGAGTGTAAGAACGCTACAAGAGGACACAAAACAAAAAGAGTCTAAAAATGAAGATGAAGATGTAAATGATATTTTTAAAGAGAGCGTATTAGACGATATGTTTGATGATCTTGAAATCAAAAATACAAAAGAAGAGTTAGCCAACATAGCAGATATCAGCAAAGAGAAGAAAGAGGGCTGGTTGTCTAGCGTTTGGCATAAGATGACGCAACTATTTTAACGAGGAGATAGAAGAACAATGGGTGGCTTTACAGTAGAAGAGAAGAGAAATACTTACGGCGCTAAGATCAAAGTCGTAGGTGTTGGCGGCGGCGGCGGCAATATGATAAATCATATGATAAGAGAAAACGGCGGCAATATAGATATAGACCTAATTGTTGCCAATACCGATGTTAAGGCTCTTGAAAATTCTCTAGCCTATACCAAGCTTCAGCTTGGCGAGAAAAAGACAAAAGGTCTGGGTGCAGGCATGATGCCTGAGATAGGACGTGAGGCCGCGCAAGAGAGTTATGAAGAGATAAGAAGCGCTCTTGAGTACTCAGATATCGTATTTATCGCCTCAGGTCTTGGAGGAGGAACGGGAACCGGAGCGGCTCCTGTCATAGCTCAAGTTGCCAAAGAGGTAGGAGCGCTAACAATAGCTGTCGTAACTACTCCTTTTTCTTTTGAAGGCAAAAAACGCAAAAAGTTAGCAGATATGGGTCTTGAAGAGCTTAGAAAAGAGAGCGACTCTATCGTTGTTATACCAAATGACAAACTTCTGACGCTTATAGATAAAAAAGCGGGCATGAAGGATAGCTTTAAGATAGTAGATAACGTTCTTACACGTGCGGTTAGCGGAATGAGTACTATAGTGCTTGATTCTGGAAAGAGCGATATCAACCTTGACTTTGCCGACGTTAAAAAGATAATGGAACATAGAGGAATGGCTCTAATGGGAGTAGGAGAAGCAGAAGGTGAAGAAGCCGCTCAAGAAGCTATCAAAAACGCTATACAATCACCTCTTCTTGATGAGGTTACTATAAACGGAGCTATGGGCGCACTCGTTCACTTTAGAACTCATCCTGATTGTCCGTTTAGCGATATAAGCGAGGCTATGGAGCTTGTAAGAGAGGCAGTTGATGAAGATGCCGACGTGATCTTTGGTACAACTACCGATGAAAATATGGAAAACAACAAAGTTCAAGTGACTATAGTAGCGACTGGTTTTAGAGGCAGGGAGGAAAAAAGACCTGTTGTGCAAGAAAAACCGTCTTTAAATAACTCGTTTTTAAGCCAAAGGTTAGAAATGCTTAAAGTTAGCGGCGGATATGATAGCGAAGAGGCATCGGCTATGCTTGATATCCCTGCTTATATGCGCCGTCAAATGGACTAATATCCTCAAATTTTAGATCCGCATAAAGCCACTCTGCGGATCTTTTCTTATTTTTCTTGTTAAATAAAATATTAATTACCCCTCTAAAGCTTGCTTTAGATCCTCTATCAAATCATCCGCATCCTCTAAGCCTATACTTAAGCGAATAAGCCCTGCCGCAACACCGATTTTTTCTAGCTGGCTAGTCGGAATTTGTTGGTGGGTTGTTGAGGCCGGATGAGTTATTATCGATTTTGAGTCGCCGATATTAACCACTATACTAAAAATTTTAACTCTATCAAGTACCTTTTTGGCCACTTCAAAGCTATCAACTTCAAAGCAAAGCAGACCGCTTGCCATGCCGCCGTCAAAGTATTTTTGAGCTCTTTCATATCCTGCGTCGCTTTTTAATCCCGGATATGTTACTCTTTTAACCGCTTTGTGAGAATTTAAAAATTCGGCAATCTTAAGCGCGTTGCTTGAGTGTTTTTGCATGCGAAGAGATAGGGTCTCAAGCCCTTGAATAAGCTGCCATGAGTTAAACGGTGAAATGGTAGCTCCGATATCTCTTATTAGAGAAAGCCTCATTCTAAGAGTGTATATGTCGAAATTTTCAGCAAGCTGCGCGTAAACAAGTCCGTGATAGCTCTCGTCAGGTTCGTTAAAGTGTGCATATCTTGAGCTGTTTAGTATCTTTTTATTAAGATCTTTGCCGGCTACAACCACACCCGCTATACTTAATCCTTGACCGCTCATATATTTGCTAGCGCTATGCACTACTACATCTACTCCAAGTTCGATAGGGCGAAGCAGTATCGGCGTAGGCACGGTGTTGTCGGCTATGGTTATAATCCCATGTTTGTTTGCGACATTTACGATTTTCTCGATATTTGGGATGGCTATTTGAGGATTTGAGAGAGTTTCAAAAAATATCGCCCTTGTTTTATCGTCTATCAAATTTTCAAGCTCATCGGCATTATCGCTATCAAAGGTTCTAGCCTCTATACCAAATCTCTTTATGGTGTGATGAAGCAAGGTGTTTGATCCGCCGTAAATTTTCTTTGCAACTATTATATTTTCACCTGCTGCGGCTATATTTGCAACCGCATAAAATATCGCCGCCTGACCGCTTGATGTGGCTATGGCTGCCGCGCCGTTTTCAAGAGCGGCTACTCTAGCCTCAAAGATATCTGTTGTAGGGTTGTTTAATCTCGTGTATATAGGTCCAAGTTCGGCTAGCGCAAAGCGGTTTGCGGCAGTCTCTGCAGTGCCAAAATCATAAGCCGTAGTTTGATAAATAGGAACAGCCATCGAACCCGCTCCTGATTTAGTATCGTAGCCAAAATGCGTTGCAATGGTCTCTTGTTTCATTTTGTTTGCCTTTGTAGTAAATTTAAATTTGAGTATTATACAAATTTTTATTAATAGTTTGACTCCGTATGCTAAAATTCAGACAAGTTTATGCGGGTAAAGTCGGTATAATTGCATCTGTTTTGGAGAGTAAGATGAATAACGTAGCATATGATAAATTTAAACGGGTAAGATACCTGCGCGGGCTTGAGAAATTTGCAAAATCAGCCATAAGCGGACTTAAAAGGGAGGATTTTAACGAGGAGCAGTTTAGAGCAAGAGTGGCTAAAAATGCTGAAATTTTATCTAAGATCGAGCCTGTTTATCTTGATTCCGCTTACTCTAAGGCGCTTGAAAAATTTGTAAATTTGATTATCTCAAGTAACGATAGAGAGGAGCTTTTAAACGCTGCAAATTCGCTAGAAAAACTTAAAAGTTCAAAGACGTATAAAAAAGATAAACATAAAAACAGATATAAGGATGAAGATTGAAAACGATAATTTTTGATATGGACGGCACTTTGATAGATAGCTCAAAGGCTATTTGTGTTACGGTAAATGAAGTTCGTAGAGAGCTTGGGTTTGATAGCGATTTGGCAGATGATTTTATAGTAAAAGCGATAAATGAAGTGGGGCGAGATCTCGGCAAGGAATTTTACGGACTAAACGTTATAAATTCAAAGCTTAGAGACGGCTTTGAGACTAAATTTAAGATAAATTATGACAGATACGCAAGAGCTTACGAGGGTGTGGAAGAGCTACTTAAAAAGTGTGTAGAGGCGAACTATTTTGTAGCGCTTGCAAGCAATGCACCGCATGAAACACTAAGTGATATTTTAATAAAAAGTAATATTTATAAATATTTTAATTATATTATAGGATCCGGTAAAGATGTACCGCAAAAGCCCGATCCGACTATGATAAATTTGGTTAAAGAGATAGCAGGGTTTGATAAGGTTTTGTTTGTAGGAGATAGTCATAAAGATGAGCTGGCGGCAGTAGGTGCCAAAGTAAATTATATAAATGTATGTTGGGGTTTTGGAAGCGAAAGTAAGAGCTCAATCAATGTATATGATATAGAAAAAGCTTGGCAATATATCGAGGCTTTGTAATATATACTTAAAATAATACGTATAAAAATACTAATTATTTTACATATAAAATTTGATTAAAATTATAGTATATTTAAGGAATTATAAAGATTAAATTTTAAGTCATTTTGATATAAAATTTCTCTTTTCTTAAAGTTAAATTTCTAAATTTTACTCTGGCACTATCTTTAAAAAAGTAGATTGAAATTTGTAAAGTTTACTTTGGCACCTGTCTGTTTTTAGTAAAATTTGGATTCAGTTTTTAAATTTTTAAAGAACTAATAAATAATATTTTATATTATTAAAATTAAAAATATTCATACTTTAAAAGCTAACTTCATAATTAAAACAAAAGCTTCTTTGGCTATAATAAATTTAAAATTTGTTTAAAGGCAGCCTTAATGGATTATGATATCTTTGCTCAAAATCCAAGAGATAAATTTTTTGATATTTTGTTTAACGCAAATAGAAATTTAGTCGAAAACGAGATAGAAAAACTTCTTGAAAAATTTATAGCCATGAGTATATATTGCGAACAAAACGGATTTGACGAGATCCGACAAAATGCGTTTATAGCTCAAAACTCAAGCGAAATTCACAATGAATTAAACGATATTTACATAGGGCTTAGTGGGGATATTTTAAGTCAAAATGAGTAAAATACTAATCGTTTTTTTTCTATTTTTAAGCTTTTTGCAAGCAGCAAGCTTAGTTTTTGAAAGCGAACATACTTTTGAGCTGAAAAAAGACGAGTGGGCAAGGGTTTTTGTAACCGAAAAAGGTACAAATGAAAAGGATAGTTTTGACTTTAGATGGACTCTTTTTGATAATACAAATATCATCGTTCATACGCGTTATCGTAACTATCCAAGACAGCTTGTAATGTCGCTTAGACGAGGGCTTAAAAGCTACAAGCAAAGCCTTATTCCGGATTACAAAATGCAGCCAAACGATATCGCTTGGCTGCTGCTTGAGTTTGAAAATTTTAATGAGTCCAAGGGAATTTTTAAAGTTTATATAAAGGATGAGCCAAGGCGGCTTGATGTTGAGTTTGTAGATCCGCCAAGAAAGCGGTAAAGGGGTTTTATGGATAAAATTGATGAGATGATGAGCGGTTTTATAAACGAGCTTGGATATGAGCGAGCAAGCGAAATTTTTAATGATATGAGTTCAGGGAAAAAACTTCGCTCGAAACTTCTTTTAAAAATTGCGGGCGAGAGCTTGCAAAGTTTGAAATTATGCGCCATTATCGAGCTTATTCATCTTGCAAGTTTGCTTCACGATGATGTGATAGATGAGTCTGATACTAGGCGCGGTAAAGCAAGCGTAAATGCTAAATTTGGCGCGAAAAACGCCATTATGCTAGGAGATATACTGTATTCTAAAGGCTTTTTCGAGCTTTCCAAATTTGATCCAAAGATAGCTCAAACGATATCTGATGCGGTATGCAAACTAAGTATAGGCGAGATGATGGATGTCGAGCTTTCAAAAGCATTTAACACAGATAAAGAAGCTTATAGGAAAATGATTTATTATAAAACCGCTGTGCTTATCGAGGCAAGCGCTGCGGCGGGTGCTATTTTGGCAGGGTTTGACGATAAGAAATTTAGAACTTACGGCAAGAATTTAGGACTTGCTTTTCAGATAATCGATGATATTTTAGACATCACTCAAGATGCCAAAACTCTTGGCAAGCCAAATTTAAACGATTTTAAAGAGGGTAAAACTACGCTTCCTTACATCTATCTTTATGAAAATTTAGATGATGACGGTAAAAAAAGGTTGCAAAGTCTTTTTAAAAAAGAGTTAAATACCGATGAAAACGATTGGATAAAGTCAAAGATGATCGAATTTAAGGTTGTAGAGCGCTCGATAAAAGAGGCTAAAGAGCTTGGAGAAGAGGCTATAAAAAATATAGATGAATTTGATCTTGCAGGACTTAAAGATATAGTTAAAAGTATGATTAACAGGGAATTTTAATGCATTATTCAAGTGTTAGCTTCACGCATAAAAACACCGATATATCTCTTCGTGAGAGGCTATCTTTTTCAAACGTGGAGCGTAAGACGGAAATTTTAAGACTTTTAAAGTCAAGTCAAAATATCAACGAATGTATGGTGCTAAGCACTTGCAATAGAGTTGAGATAATGGCAAACGTAAAGGAACTTGAAGGGGCTAGCAAGCATATCTTATCTTGTATCGCCGTGCTTTGCGGTATCAACTATGAAGAGCTTCAAAGCAGAGCCGATATATACGAAGATAATGGAGCTATACACCATCTATTTGCCGTGGCTAGCTCGCTTGATAGTTTGGTTGTGGGCGAGACTCAGATAGCCGGACAGCTTAAGGAGGCTTTTAGGTTCGCCTGTGCTAATGCAAGTTGTGGAGTAAAGTTAAGTATCGCCATAGAGCATGCCTTTAAATGTGCGGCGGAGGTTAGAAACAAGACCGAAATTTCTAAAAATCCGATATCGGTTTCAAGCGTTGCCGTTTCAAAAGCCAAAGAGCTGTTAGGCGGAAATATAAGCGGAATGATGGCTTTGATAGTGGGTGCAGGAGAGATGGCGGAGCTTGCGGCTAAGCATCTTATCGGTAACGGTGCCAGAGTAATAGTGCTAAGTAGAAATATCCAAAGAGCCAAAAGCTTAGCCATGTCGCTTGGAGACAATAACGCATACGATAGCTTTGATAATTTAAAAGATTATGTAAATAAGCATCAGATGATATTTTCTGCAACCGCTTCGCCTTACCCTATCATAGATGATACCATGATAGAAGCGCGTGAATTTAAAAGATACTTTTTTGATATAGCGGTGCCAAGAGATATCGCGGTAACCCCAAACGAAAATATAGAAATTTATGCGGTTGACGACTTAGAGGAGATCGTAAATAAAAATTTAGCCTTAAGAGAGGAGCAGGCGCAAGTTGCCTATGCCATAGTCGGGCGCCATACGGTCGAGTTTTATAGGCATATTAGAGAGCTTGCCGTAACTCCTATCATCAAAGGCATAAGGGAGCAGGCTAAGCAGTGCGCCCAAAGAGAGCTTGAAAAGGCGATTAAAAAAGGCTATCTTAAAAATTCGGACAAAGATGAGGCATATCGCCTGATACATCAAGTCTTTAAGGCTTTTTTACATAAGCCTACCGTAAATTTAAAGCATCTTTCAGAAGGGGCAAAGGCCGATGCGATGGCGAAACTTGTCGGTTCTGTATTTGAAGTATGCGACGAGACGCAGTTAAAGGATGAAGAATTTGAATGGGAGAATGAACAGTGAGATTTTCTAGACTATACGCACCTACTTCAAAGGAGGCGCCAAAGGATGCAAGTCTGCCAAGCCATAAATTTCTGATTAGAGCGGGATTTATAGAGCAGACCGGAAGCGGACTTTATAACTTTTTGCCGCTTGGTAAAATCGTGCTTGACAAGATAAGAAACGTCGTAAAAGAGGAGATGGACGCCGCCGGAGCTCAAGAGGTAACGATGAGTGTTGTTACCGCGGGCGAGCTTTGGAAAGAGAGCGGGCGGTTTGACGTATTTGGCAAGGAGCTTTTGAGGTTTAAAGATCGCAAGGACAATGACTTTGTGATAAGCCCTACTAACGAGGAGGCGGTAGTGGCTCTTGTGCGAGGCAAGGTTAGTAGCTATAAGCAGTTGCCTTTAAATTTGTATCAGATCAATACGAAATTTAGAGATGAGGCACGTCCTCGCTTTGGACTACTTAGAGGGCGAGAATTTTTGATGAAAGACGCTTATAGCTTTCACGTGAACAAAGAGGATCTAAAGCGCGAATTTGATCTTATGGAGGAGACTTACTCGAGAATTTTTACCCGTTTGGGGCTAAATTTCCGTGCGGTTGAGGCTGATAGCGGAGCTATCGGAGGAAGCGGAAGCAAGGAATTTATGGTTTTAGCGGATAACGGAGAGGATGATATACTGGTGTGTGGCAGTTGCAAATACGCGGCAAATATAGAGGCTGCAAAGAGGCAAAAGCGCGTTAGCGGCTGGGAAAGACCGCAGGCGGATGCCAGTAAATTTTATACTCCTAACGCAAAGAGCATTAAGGATATAGCGGAATTTTTTAAAGTGGATGAATTTTACACCATAAAGGCGGTTATAAAAAAGGCCATCTATAAGGATGAAACTAAGATCACGGTCTTTTTTGTTCGCGGTGATGATGAGCTCCAAGAGGTTAAAGCCACTAACGCATGCGGAGCTCTTGAGCTGGTTGATGCAAGCGACGAAGAGATAGCAAATGTAGGGCTTGTAGCCGGATTTTGCGGACCTGTAGGACTTAAGGATGTAGAGTTTTTTATAGACAAAGAGCTTGAGGGCGAAACTCAGATGATATGCGGCGCTAACGAGAAGGATTACCACTTCGTAGGAGTTAGCGTTAGTAACTTTAATAGCGAGCGTTTTAAAGACCTTGTGGCCGTAAAAGAGGGCGATAGCTGTCCGCACTGCGGCGGCAAGATGAGCGTTAGTAAGGGCATAGAGGTCGGGCACATCTTTCAGCTCGGACAGAGGTATTCAGCCGCTATGAATGCAACTTTTTTGGATGAAAACGGTAAGGCAAAGCCTTTTTATATGGGATGTTACGGTATCGGAGTTAGTCGCTTGGTAGCCGTTATGGTTGAGGCTAGCCATGATGAAAAGGGGATCGTTTGGAATAAACAAACATCGCCTTTTGAGGTAGAGATCATAATCTCAAATTTAAAAGACGAGGCGGGGGTAAAATTTGCAAACGAGCTTTACGGCGAGCTTAGAAGCTTTGGAATTTCAGTTTTGCTTGATGATAGAAACGAGAGATTTGGCGTTAAGATGAGCGAATTTGAGCTTATAGGAATTCCTTATGCGGTAGTTGTTGGCAAAGGGCTTGAAAACGGCGAAGTCGAGTTTGTAGAGCGTATGAATTTAAACAAAACATCCGTTAGCAAGGATCAAATTTTATCCAAGATCAAAGAGGCGCTATGCTAAGACTTCTTTTTATGCCCTATGTTGCGATCGAAGTTATATGCGCTTATTTTTTCATTAGCGAATACGGCTTTTTAAGCCTTGTTTTGGAGGTTATAGCAACCGCTCTTTTAGGCATGTTTTTCATGTTTAGAGTGGGATTTTTCCAGCTTGCTTCCAAGATGGTATTTTTTAAACCAAGCGATATATTTGGCGTTTTAGGAACCTCTATAGGAGGATTTTTTCTATTTGTTCCAGGTGTTGCTACAGATGTTTTGGGTGTTATTATAATAATTCTTGCGTTTTTTTCAAATTTAAAAGGCGGCGCACGCAAGGTTGATGAGGGTGAATTTTATAGTTATAAAAGAGAGAGCAGCCGTCAAAACGATGAGATTATCGATGTCGAGATAGTGCAAGATCGTAAATATAACGAAAAGGTAGAGTATGAAGAGACTAAAGATCGCAACTAGAAAGAGTATCCTAGCCATGTGGCAAAGCGAGCATATAAAGGCTAAAATTTTGGACTTTCATAAGGATATGGATGTAGAGCTTGTCGGCATGAAGACCAAGGGCGACGTGATACTTGACACACCGCTTGCCAAGATCGGAGGTAAGGGGCTTTTTACCAAAGAGCTTGAAGATAGCATGCTTAGCGGAGAAACTCATATTGCGGTTCATAGCCTAAAAGATGTCCCTGTGGCGTTTCCGGAGGGTCTGGCGCTTGCTGCGATATGTTCTCGCGAAGACGTGCGCGACGCTATGATAAGCGAAAAATACGCCAAATTTGAGGATCTTCCAAAGGGTGCCAAAGTAGGAACCACGAGCCTTAGACGCAAGATGCAGCTTTTAAGGATGCGTCCTGATCTTGAGATAGTTTCTCTTAGAGGAAATGTTCAAACAAGGCTAAGAAAGCTAAAAGAGGGTGAATTTGACGCGATAATTTTAGCTATGGCGGGCATAAATCGCTTAAATTTAAAAGATGAAGTAAAACATATCTATCCTTTTGAATTAAGCCAAATGATACCTGCTATGGGGCAGGGCGCGCTTGGCATAGAGGCTGTTAAGGATGATGAAATTTTAAGCGCTATAGAGTTTTTAAAAGATGAAAGAGCGGTTATAGAAACGACCGTGGAGCGCGACTTCGTAACCTTGCTTGAGGGAGGTTGTCAAGTGCCAATCGGCATAAACGCAAGGCTTGATAGAGAAAACATCCATATAAACGCTATAGTAGGACTTCCTGACGGAAGCGAATTTATAAATGAGAGTATTACCGTAAAGAAGAGCGAATTTGCAAACGCAGGCAAGGAGCTTGCGCGTGAATTTATCGCTCGGGGTGCAAAAGAGCTTTTAAGGCGTGCCGAAGAGATGGCTAACGAGGCATGAGAGCGCTCATAGCCTTAAGCTTAAGTCTTAGTTTTGTTTTTTCTAGCTCAAATTTAGATATCATAAGAGAGCTTTTTACAAATCCGAATTTTGATAAAGCCAAGCACTTTAAAGGTGAAATGGCTGCGCGTAATAGTGATTTTTATCTAACGCGCTTTTATATACAAGATATCGCTCCTCTTGGCAAGGGCGATGAATTTGATGTCTTTAGAGTTAGCTTAAGCTCAAATGACGCTAGCGAGCATTTTGATCTTTATGTTTATATGCTTGAAGACGCCATTTATGCGGTTAGATCGCTAGCTATGACAGGCATATTGCAAAACATGATCTATCACTATGAAAAGATTAGTGAAGACGTTAGAAAAGATATCGACCTTAAAAATTTAAAACTTACCGTAGCGCAAGATAGCGAACTTATCAAATTCGGCAAAGAAAATTTAAAAGAATTTGAACGAATTTTTGAAATTTACAACTCAAATTTGGCTGACAAAGACGAGCGGATCCGGCGAATTTTAAAAGCTTTGCATTTTTCACACATAGAAAACGATGAAGGTCTTTTTATGCTCGTAATCGGCGGCATGGTTGATAATGTAGTCGGATTTTTGCGCGCTGAAAATAAAGATGATGTGCCGCTTATGAATCCAAGCCGATTTATAATGATAGAAAAGATCGCCCCTAAATGGTATCTTTTTAAGACGACATAAAGCGAAAAAAGGAAATTTATGCAAGAGTATATAGATCTTTTAAAACGTAATAGTCTTTTAAAAATTATTGATAAGCCCGTGGATATCGACCTTGAGATAGCTCACGCAAGCTATATCGAGGTTAAAAAGCCAGATAGCAAGGCTTTGCTCTTTACAAATCCGGTTTGTAAAAAATCAGGACGCAAATTTGCTCCCGTGCTTACAAATATATTTGGCAGTTTTGAGGCTACTAAGCTTATAATGGGCGTAGAGCCCGACGCGGTGGCGGATGAAATTTCAGCGTTGCTAAAGCCAAAAAAACCAAAGAATTTTGCCGAGAAGTTAAATTTTGCAAGCTATCTTTTTAGCATGAGAAAAGTTTTTACGAAAAGATTAAGCGGTGAGGGCGAGTGCCAGCAGGTGAAATTTAGAGGCGACGAGGTAGATCTGTTTAGCCTGCCCGTGCTTAAAACATGGGAGCTTGATGGAGGCGCGTTTATCACTATGGGGCAGGTTTATACCCAAAGTTTGGACGGAGAGCTTCAAAATTTAGGCATGTATCGCTTGCAAATTTATGATAAAAACTGTCTTGGCATGCACTGGCAAATTCATAAAGACGGTGCAAATTTCTTTAACGAGTATAAGCGCGCAGGCAAAAAGATGCCCGTATCCGTAGCTATCGGTGGCGATCCGCTTTATATCTGGTGCGGTCAGGCTCCGCTTCCAAAAGGCATTTTTGAGCTGCTTCTTTACGGATTTATCCGCAAATCACCTGCGAAACTTGTCAAATCGCTTACAAATGAAATTTATGTCCCGCACGATGCGGATTTTGTGATAGAGGGCTTTGTGGATACTGCTAAAACCGAACTTGAAGGGCCTTTTGGCGATCATACGGGCTTTTATACGCCGATTGAGCCTTTTCCTGTGATGGAAGTTACTGCAATTACGCATAAACGTGAGCCGATTTTCCATGCGACGGTTGTCGGTAAGCCGCCTTTAGAGGATAAATACATGGGCTGGGCTACAGGGCGAATTTTCTTGCCTTTGCTTCAAACGACAGTGCCTGAGCTGATTGATTACGATATGCCTGAAAACGGAGTATTTCACAACCTTATCTTGGCTAAATTAAAAGTGCTCTATCCCGCACATGCCAAGCAGGCTATGCACGCATTTTGGGGTGTCGGGCAGATGAGTTTTGTTAAACATGCTATCTTTGTAGATGAGAGTGCGCCAAAGCTTACGGAATACGCAAAATTTAGTGAATTTGTATTAAATAGACTTGGC
>JAUNLC010000003.1:67227-80675 GCA_030532465.1 Campylobacter sp.
GCCAAAGCTTACGGAATACGCAAAATTTAGTGAATTTGTATTAAATAGACTTGGCATAAAGAGCTTGTTAATCACCGAGGGAGTTTGCGATCAGCTTGATCACGCTAGCCCGAATTCATGCTTTGGCGGTAAGCTTGGCATAGATGCAACGGTTGATTTTAGCGAGGGTGAGATAAAGCTCATAGGTGATGAGGAGCTGCTTGCTAAATTTAAGGCTGTAGATAAAGACGTGCTTGAGCTAAGGCAGTTTATGACTCATACGAAATGCCCGATTTGCGTTATAAGATATGCTAAAAATCGCCTTGTAAAGCTTGCGTTTAAGGATCTGCTTGCGTTTAAAGAACACTTTAAACTTCTGGTTTTTGTAGGGGATGAAAACTGCCTTGAAAATCCTTACATGCTTGTTTGGCGGGTTACAAACAATATCGATGCGCTTCGCGATATATATATCAAAGATAGCGTTATCTGTGTTGATGCGACCGCTAAAGGCGAGCTTGAGGGCTATACTAGAGAGTGGCCAAAGCAGACCGATTGCACGCGCGAAGTCGTAGATAGTCTTATCAAGCGCGGTATAGTTGAAAATGACGAGAAGCTGTTTAAAAAATTTGAGATATTTGGTTAGTCTCGCTTGACCAAATTTGGCTTAAAGAAATTTGAGCCAACTCGGTCAAAATTCTTTCAAATAGTAAAAACTGCTACTAAAAGTTAATTTTTTTAACAAATTGAGTAAATTCTTAACTAATATATCTTTAAAGATAGACAAATGAAGGTTAAAATAGCTATTTATCCTTAAAATTGTAATATAATGTAACACGCAAATTATTAAGGAGTAAGAATGAAAAAGATCACGACTTTAGCGCTATCTTTAGCGGCTATTAGCTCATTTGGCTTTGCAAAAGAGATAACTATAGCGGCTGTTATGCCCGTAACCGGTGCTGTTGCCGCATATGGACAGACTGCTTACGAGGGTGTAACTCTGGCAAACAAGATGCGCCCTACATTAAAAAACGGCGATACTATCAAGGTTGTTTTGCTCGATACCAGAGGCGAGAAGGTTGAGACCTCAAACGCCACTACAAGAGCGATTTCACAAAATAAAGCCGTGGGAATAATCGGCGAGTTGATTACGGCAAATACGATGCAGGTAATGGCGATAGCAGATAAGAGCAAAGTGCCTGTCATAGCGCCTGCCGCGACATCGGATAAGCTTCTTGATAATGTGAAATTCGGTAGCAGAGTTTGCTTTATGGACTCTTTTCAAGGCAAGGCCGCTGCTGAATTTGCAGCAAAAGATCTAGGATACAAAACCGCTGTTATCGTTGTCGATCAAGCGCAGGTTTACTCTCTTGGGCTTGCTAAGACCTTTGAAAACGAATTTGTAAAAAACGGCGGCAAGGTTTTATCAAAGCTTAAAATAAGCTCGGGCGATAAGGACTTCAAAGCCATAGTATCACAGATAAAGAGCAAAAACCCAGACTTCGTATATGTTCCTACATATCACCCCGAAGCATCGCTTTTAGCGCGTCAAGCTAAGCAGGTAAATTTAAACAAGCCTATGGTCGGATCTGACGGCGTAGCAAATCCGACATTTATCGAGCTTGGCGGAGATGCGGTAAATGGATTTATCTTTAGCGATTCGTTTGACGCTTCAAACCCTCCTACAGAGCTTTCTAAGAAATTTTTAGACGAGTACGAGAAAGAAAAGGGCACAAGAGATATAGCGGGCTTTACGGCACTTGGAGCCGATGCGTATTTTGTCATGGTTGAGGCTATGGATAAGTGCGCAGATCCAACAGACTCAGTTTGTATAAACGATAATATCCATAAAACTAAGGAATTTTCAGGCGTTTCAGGCGTCATCAGTATAGATGAAAAGGGTAACGCGATACGCTCTGTCGTTATGAAAGAGATAGTTGGCGGTAAACCGACATTTAAAGCAAACGTTAATCCTTAAAATTTAGACAACGAACTTCGGAGTGATGATGGAATTTTCACTATTTTTGCAAAATATGGTGAACGGTTTTAGCCTTGGCAGTATGTATGCGCTTATTGCCATAGGCTATACTATGGTTTATGGTGTTTTGAGGCTTATAAATTTCGCTCACGGCGATATCATGATGGTTGGAGCTTATGTCTGCTTTTTTGGCATGGTTTCGCTAAATTTGCCGTTTATCGCGGCAGTTGTGTTTGCCGTGACTATATGCGCCGCGCTTGGTATCATCACCGATACCATCGCTTATAAGCCTCTTCGTAAGGCGCCTAGAATTTCTTTGCTTATTACGGCGATTGGCATTAGCTTCTTTTTGGAAAATCTATTCAACGTGATTTTCGGTAGCGAGCCTAAAGCCTTTGTCGTGCCCGAATACCTACAAGAGGTCTTAACCTTTGGCGATATTACGGTTGCTATGAGCGCGGTTTTTGTCCCTATCATCACTCTTGTTTTGCTCGCTTTTACACTTTTTATACTCTACCGAACCAAATACGGCATGGCTATTAGAGCGCTTGCCTTTGACATTCATACCGTAAATTTGATGGGTATAGATGCGAATTTGATTATCGCCATAGTGTTTGCGCTTGGTTCTACTCTAGCGGCTATCGGCGGCGTGTTTTGGTCGCTAAACTATCCGTCTATCGAGCCTATGATGGGGGTTTTGATAGGGCTTAAAGCCTTTGCCGCAGCCGTTCTTGGCGGCATAGGATCAGTCGGAGGAGCCGTGCTTGGAGGATTTATCATAGGATTTACCGAGGTCGTTGTAGTATCTTTAAGCCCTGAGTTTTCAGGCTTTAAAGATGCTTTTGCATTTATATTTTTGATTCTTATACTTATATTTAAGCCTACGGGAATTTTAGGCTATAACTTTGAAAAGAGCAGGTTTTAGATGAGAGTTCCAAAGATTACGCATATCATATTTTTTGCTTTGGCTGTAGGATTTTTGGTTATCTCTCACTATGTTTTCGATGATTACTCTTTGAGAGTTTTAAATAACATCGCCATTTTTATCATTTTAGCCGTTAGTTACAACCTTATAAACGGCGTTACAGGGCAGTTTTCGCTAGAGCCAAACGGCTTTGTGGCTGTGGGAGCTTACGTGGCGGCTCTTATTTTGCTTGATGCGGATGCTAAAAACTATCAGTTTGACCTTGAGAGCCCATCGGCGTTTATACTCTGGCTTCACTCCTCAAATTTCTTTTTAGCCCTTCTTGCGGCGGGAGTTAGTGCAACTATTTTAGCTCTAGTTTTGTCTTTTCCCGTATTTCGCGTAAGAGGCGATTATCTTGCTATCGTTACGCTTGGGTTTGGATTTATCATCAAAATTTTAGCGATAAACTATCCGTCCATCACAAACGGCTCGCTTGGTCTTAACTCCATCCCTCAGCATGCCACGCTTTATTATACAGGCGGTATCGCGATTATTAGCGTTATCATCGTTTTAAACATAGTGTATTCTAAATTTGGGCGCGCGATGAAAGCCGTAAGAGACGATGAGGACGCAGCGCTTGCCATGGGTGTAAACACTTTTGCCGTTAAGACTACCGCTTTTAGCACTTCGGCCTTTTTAGAAGGCGTTGGCGGAGGTCTTTGGGCGTGTTCGTTCGCCTCTATAGTGCCTAATGAATTTGACTTTTATCTAACCTTTCAGCTACTTATCATAATAGTTCTAGGCGGTCTTGGCTCTATGACCGGAGCTATTTTAGGCACCGTTTTAGTTATAGGCGGCGGAGAGTGGCTTAGATTTTTAGATGAGCCTTTAAATATATTCGGTTACGGATTTGATGCTATGCCCGGACTTAGAATGATAGTCTTTTCGCTCATTTTAATCCTCGTAATGCTATTTGCAAGAGAGGGTATCTTTGGCAAGCGCGAGCTAACAGACGCACTTAGATGGCTTGTTAAGAGGTTTAAGAGATGATTTTAGAGTTAAAAAATATAAGCAAGAAATTTGGCGGCGTAACCGCGATAAACGATACCAGCTTTCATGTAAACGAGAGTGAAATTTTCGGACTTATCGGACCAAATGGTGCCGGAAAAACCACTATGTTTAATATCATCACGGGCAATTACGAGCCAAGCGGCGGAGAGGTCAAATTTAACGCAGTTACGCTAAACGGTAAAAAGCCAAATGTTATCGTTAAGCACGGTATAGCAAGGACATTTCAAAACATCCGCCTTTTTAGCTCCATGAGCGTGCTTGAAAACGTTTTAATCGGGTTTGACGGACATATAAAGTATAGCTTTCTTGAGAGTATTTTACGCATAGGACGCTTTCATAAAGAGGAGAAGATAGCTCGCCAAAAGGCTATGCATATACTTGATGAACTAAATTTAAGCAGGTATGCAAACGAGCCTGCTACAAGCCTAAGCTACGGAGTTCAAAGAAAGGTCGAGATAGCAAGGGCTATGGCTACAAATCCAAAGCTGTTACTTTTAGATGAGCCGGCGGCTGGGATGAATCCTATCGAGACGGATGATTTGGCTAAACTTATATTTATGCTTAGAGAAAAATATAAGCTTAGCATTTTGCTCATAGAACACGATATGAAATTTGTAAATCACCTTTGCGAGCGTGTTTTGGTGCTTGATTACGGTAAGGTGATCTTTGAGGGTAAGCCTAGCGAGGCTGTTAAGGATGAGAAGGTTATAGCTGCTTATTTAGGGGATTTTGTCAATGATTAGCGTTAAAGATTTGCACGTATATTATGGTCTTATAGAGGCGGTTAAGGGGATAGACTTTGAAGTGCAAACAGGACATATAGTCTCTCTTATAGGCTCAAACGGTGCGGGTAAAACCTCGACTCTAAACGCTCTTTTAAATAGCGTTAAAAAAACTGGCGAGATAAATTTCTTAGGCTATGATACCAGAAGGCATAAGACTCACACTCTAGTTAGACACGGCATATCTCTTGTGCCTGAGGGTAGAAGAGTATTTATAAATTTAACTGTTGATGAAAATTTGCGTATGGGAGCCTTTAATAACGACGAAAACTACGAGCATCTTCGCTCTCAGATGTATAGGCTTTTTCCTAGATTAGCCGATAAAAAAAGTCAGCTTGCAGGCACTTTAAGCGGCGGAGAGGCGCAGATGTTAGCTATCTCACGCGCGCTAATGAGCGAGCCAAAGTTACTAATGCTGGATGAGCCTAGCCTTGGGCTTGCTCCAAAGATCGTCGGAGAGGTTTTTAACACCATAGTAAGGCTAAAAGAGGAGGGTATAACTATACTTTTAGTCGAGCAAAACGCCTTTGCCGCACTTAAGATAAGCGATTATGCTTATGTGCTTGAAAACGGAAAGATCGCTATGCAAGGCGTTGCAAAGGATATGATAGGCAACGACGAGATCAGGCGAAAATATCTGGGCGCTTAAATTTTAACTATTAGATTCAAAGAGCTATCTTGCAAATAGATATTAAAAGCATTGTTATCCTGCTGCTTCTTGCGGCTTTGATAGCTCTTTTGATAAGGCTTTCAAAAAAGAGCAAGATCAAGCAAACTCGCTACAAAAGCGATAGCGGCGATATGGTAAAGAGTCGCGCGGAGCTTGTTATCGCAAACTGGCTATTTTATCACGGAGTTGAATTTTTATATGAGAAAAGGGCTGATGCAAGCCAAAGGGTGATTAGCGATTTTTATCTGATAAAATATGATGTCTATATCGAATTTTGGGGACTTGAAACGCCCGTTTATCTTAAACGCAAGAAAAAGAAGGTTAAAATTTACAAGAAAAATCGTCTCAAGCTAATCCAGATGAACGATGATAGCTTAAGGGATCTAAATAAATTTTTTGCAAAGGAATTTGCTAAATTCGGTATAAAACACTAAAGCAGCCTAACCTTTAGCTTATGCTCTTTTAGGCTTTTTGGAGCTTCGCCGTTTGCTATTTGCAAGAGCTCGTTTTGACGCAAAACGTAGAAATTTTCAAGCCTTCTGCCCGCAAATTTCTCAAGCTTTTTATAAAGCGTATCAAACATATAAAATGCCCTTTCGTCACTTGCTAGCAAAAAATCAGCCCCGCTATCAAACGCTTCAAGTAAAATTTCGCTAGCAAGCTTAAATGCAAGCTCGTCATTTAGTCCAAGCAGCTCAAATCCGCAAGGTAAATTTGAGCTTTCAAGAGTGATAAATTTCGCCTTTAAGGATTTTATTTCAGGTAAAATTTCTCCGTAGGTAGCGACGATAAACTCTTTAAAATCGTGTTTGAAATTTAGAGCCTCAACGCTTTTTTGCTCTGTTAAAGAAGAAAGTTTTCTTAAAGGCTCTTTGAGATTTGATTTTATATAGCTTAGCGCCTCGTTAAATTCGCTTGCGCTTTCAAAGATAAAATTTTCTAGCCCGCAAGCTATCCAAACTCCAAATTTCGAGTTATCTACAAGGGCTAAAATTTCATCTTTTTTATCGGGATATTTTTCGCATAGAAATTTAGCAAAGATTATCGCACTTGAACCGATGAAATTTGGCTCAAATTCGCTCATAAATCCCGCATAAAAATATGGCTTTAAGCTCTCGTAATAAACCTTATCCTCTTTTGAGGCAAATTTGCTAAAAGGCTCAAATTTCGCCCAAAAATCATTATCGTTTATAAGCAGATCTTTAGTCGCTCTTTTCGTGCTAAGCGGCTCTATTATCAAATTTGCTCCAAAGCGAGCCAAGACTCTATCCATCCTTGCAGCAA
The DNA here is from genome assembly GCA_030532465.1 of Campylobacter sp. Classification (GTDB taxonomy): domain Bacteria; phylum Campylobacterota; class Campylobacteria; order Campylobacterales; family Campylobacteraceae; genus Campylobacter_A. The sequence continues at coordinate 73,896 of JAUNLC010000003.1, forward strand.
GTGCCGTTACTACGCCGTTTATCTTTACAAATTCGCAGCCCTCATACTCAAAATACGGATCGTTTTTTTTGATCTCGCAAAGTAGCTCGGTGACACCCGCAAAGTGGCAGTTGTCAAAAAAATATGGCTTGTAGTATCTTAAAACATCGTTTTTGGCGTTAAATCTAAAAATTTTAACTTCAAGCATATCTATCCTTCAAACACTTTTTCGTAGTTTATAAAATTCTAGCTTAACTAACGTTTGAAGTAGATTTTAACGTCAAATTTTATAAAATACGGCATGGATAAAGAGCAGCGCATAATCGATAAATTTAACAACTCTTTCATAGGCGATGACGGTGCAGTTGCGGGCAAATGGGTTTATAGCAAGGATCTTTTTTGCGAGGATTGCCACTTCAGGCGCGGCTGGCTTAAGCTTGATGAGATCGCTTATAAGGCGATGATGGTAAATATCTCAGATGCGATCGTGATGAATGCCCTGCCTAAATACGCTCTTTTGGGACTTGGCCTACCAAAAAAGATGAGTGAGGCTGAAATTTCGCTTTTGCACGAGGGGTTTAAGCGCGCCTGCGATGAGTTTGGTCTAACGATAATAGGCGGCGATACGATAAGCTCGGATAAATTTTTTATAAGCGTTACGATTATCTCGCATTTAGCGGGCAGGGCGGTTTATCGAAACGGAGCTAAAATAGGCGATCTGATAGCTTATACTGGCAAGCTTGGAGGAAGTTTAAAGGGGCTAAAAAGCTTGATGAGAGGTGCTAAGATAGGCAAGAATTCGCGCTTTAAAAAGCCTATTTTAAGGGCTAAATTTTTCTATTCGGCGGCTAAATTTATGAGTTCCGCCATGGATATCTCAGACGGTCTTGAAGCAGATCTTTATAAGCTTGCAAAAGCCAGCGAAAAAGGGGTGAAATTTAGCAAAAAGACTGCCAAAAACGAGTTAAAAAGCGGGGAGGAGTATGAGGTGCTATTTACGTTTAGCGCTAAAAACCTACGCAGGATAAAAAACGAGGCCAAAAAAGCTCGCGTTAAAATAAATATAATCGGAAAAATGATAAAAGGAAGATATAAAACTCATGCAAAACAACACCACTTTTAAGCCGCTTTACGCCCTTACGCACACGCCTATAAACGCATATTTCAGTAAGAATTCAGATGATTTTGTCGTGCGCGAAATTCCGCTTTATGAATTTAGCGGCGAGGGCGAGCATTTGATAATCCAAATTCAAAAAAAAGATATGACGACGCAAGAAGCCTTAAAGGCGTTAAGCGACTTTAGCGGCGTTAAAATCAGAGAATTTGGCTATGCCGGCTTAAAAGATAAGCAGGGCATGACTACTCAGTTTATCTCTATGCCGCGTAAATTTGAGAGTAATTTAGCAAATTTCAGCCACGAAAAGATGAAAATTTTAAGCGCTGCGGCTCACAACAACAAGCTAAGAGTAGGGCATCTAAAGGGCAATAGTTTCTTTATCCGCCTTAAAAAAGTTTTACCAAGTGAGGCAGCAAAGCTTGAACAGGCTATAAGCAATATCGACAAGATGGGCTATGCCAACTACTTTGGTTATCAAAGGTTTGGTAAATTCGGCGATAATGCCGCAAGCGGACTTGAACTGCTAAAAGATGGCACGCTAAACGGTAAAAAGCTTAAAAATCCAAAAATGAGCGAGTTTTTGATCTCGGCTTATCAAAGCGAGCTATTTAATCGCTGGCTTAGCAAACGGGTTGAAATTTCAAGGTTTACCAGCGAATTTAGTCTAAAAGAGCTAGCTGAAATTTATAAATTCGCAAGCGAGCAAGAGCTAAAAGAGCTTAAAAATCAAAAGCAGTTTTTTAAGCTGATTCGCGGCGAGGTGCTTGGGCACTATCCGTTTGGCAAATGCTTTAACTGCGAGGATTTAGATGCAGAGGTTGCGCGCTTTAACGCTAGAGATATCACAAGCTGCGGACTTATCGCGGGAAGTAGGGCGTATAAGAGCGAAGGCTTGGCAAAAAAGATAGAAGATGAGATCTTTAGCGAGGCTAGTGAATTTGAAGCTAAGATGAGCGGAAGTAGGCGATTTGCGTGGAGTTATCTTGAAGATGTTAGCTTTAGCTATAATGCCGAAAAAGCGCACTTTAGTATGAATTTTACCTTGCAAAAGGGCTCATATGCGACCGTGGTTTTGGAAGAAATTTTGCATAAGGATATTTTCGAATAAGGAGAGGATATGCGATGTTTTGTAATGATTTTTTGTTGTATGGTCTTTCTTTTTAGCTTTGCAAAAGCATGCGAATCTCCGCCTGCCGCCGAAGCTTTTATGTATGCAAACGATACCGATTTAGACGGTGTGCTTGATATAAACGAGTGGAAAAATATCAAGAGTATGAAAAATTTTAGGGCAAAATTTGGTGATTTTAGCGAGGATGAATTTAAACGTCTTGATAAAAACAAAGACGGCAAACTTGAGTGGGAGAGCGAGCTTGAGGGCAATATCGAATACATAAAAGATCCTTGCGAGATAAAAGAAGAGCAAAAGAGTTCTAAAAAAAGTAAAAACAGATAAAAGGAAGAGGTGTGAAAAATATCTTTTTGTGCTCTTATTTTGCAGGAGTTTTTGAGTGCTTTAAGGATAAATTTGACTGCAAGGGCAAGAGTGTCTGCTTTATACCGACTGCAAGCAAATTTGAAGAGGTGAAATTTTATGTGGACGAGGCTAAAGAGCGCTTTAAAAGCGTAGGCGTGAGAGTTGATGAGCTTGATATCTCGTCAAGCGACAAGGCGGAAATTTTAAGGAAATTTAGCCAAAACGACTTTATCTACGTATGCGGCGGAAACACTTTCTATCTTTTAAGCGAGTTTAAAAGATCAAGCATCATGAGCGAGCTAAAGAGCCTCGTAAATAGCGGCAAAATTTATATCGGCGAATCGGCAGGCGGCATAATAACCTCGCCAAATATAGAGTATATCGGGCTTATGGATGAAAATTTAGTTGGACTAGAGGATTTAACGGGGTTAAATTTGGTCGGTTTTTACACTCTGCCGCATTTAGGAGAGTTTCCTTTTAAAGAGGCGTGCGAGCAAATCATCGCAAAATTTGGCGAGAAAATCGATCTAAGAGCGATAAATAATTCAGAAGCGATTTTAGTTCAGGATGAAAAGGCGGTTATTTTAAGCGCAAAGTCGCTATAATCTCATTGGCACGGCAAGTGATTGCTTTTAACTCGGTTTAAAAGAGGAAAGTCCGAGCTGCAATAAGACAAAGTCCCATCTAACGGATGGCTAGGGAAACCTAAGGGATAGTGTAACAGAAAGCAGACTTCCGCCTCGGCGGTAAAGGTGAAACGGCGGGGTAAGAGCCCACCAGCGCCACGTGAAAGCGTAGCGGCTATATAAACCCGACTTGCAGCAAGAAGGGATGGTTTTAGTCTTATGTTAAACCCTTCGCTAGAGCCAAATTGTGAAATTTGGATTAGATAAATAATCACTCACGACAGAACTCGGCTTATCGCCGTGCCTTTTGGAGATAAAATTCGTAACTAATTTAATGCGTATTTTATTATTTTACTTCAAAAGTAAGAGATGCGCCGTAAAATCTCTTTTCGCAATCTTTATCGTCTATTTTTTCGTCCAAATGAGCCTTTAGATACCAAAGCCCCGATGCAAGAGGTCTAAATTCAAATTCGCCGTTTAGATCGGTTTTTGCATAAAACGCCATGCTCATATCATTTTTGCTATATCCGCTATAAGTTCCGAAAATTTGAACTCTTTTTACGGGTTTTGCGTCGCGCACGACTCTAAATTTTATTACACTATCCCTCTTAAATTCGCTAAATTTCACAAGAGGAACTATCTCAAGACCTTTGCCCGTCATCGTCTTTGCAAAATTTCCGTCGTTTTTACCTATAGTTAAAATTTGTCTTGCGGTATAAGTGTATATCCCGCAAGATTTGATCTCTTTTTTGATATCTTTTCTCGTTTTATCGCGCTGCCAAGTGTCGTCTAAGTGTATACTCCAGATAGTGGGCTTATAAGGAACTTCGAGTATATATGTGCCTTCTTTTAATTTCTCGTCTAATTTATAGTGATAAAAATTCCCGCTTTGAGTTAGCTGCTTATATAAATTTTCGCCTCTTAATACAATAGGCCCTGATAGCGGCTCTTTTTCTTTCTCCTCTATTTCTTCGGGATTTGGAAAATTGTGTCCGTATATTATGTTTGCTTCAAACGTATCTTTATTTTCTCCTTTAACCCAAAGCGTATGCGAAAAGGCAAGTGAACAAGATAACGCGGCTAGAGATATAAGATTTAAAATTTTCATAAGAAACCTCCAAAAATTTATCTGAAATTGTAACAAAATAAAAAATCAAATGTCAATAATTATGATAGATATCTTGATAATTTATACCAATATTAGTATAATTTTTAAAAAGAATTTCAAATTTTTATCAAAGGAGGTTTGGTATGGCAAACATAGGTTCGGCAAGAAGTATGACCTTGTGTGTTGTTTGTTTTGCGGCGCTTTGTTCTACTCGTTTATGGGGGGGGGGATGAGAGCAGAACCGTAGAGCTTGAAACCGTAAGTGTTACGGCAAATAAGATAAGCGAGGATTTAAATAAAATTCCTCAAAGTCTAAGTGTGATAGATTCTAATGAATTTGTCGATAAAGAGATAAAAAACGTAACCGAACTTTTAAAATCCGTCCCAAGTCTTTATGTGGCAAGCGGAAATGACGAGCGTGTAAACGTAAGAGGACTTAATATGTCTTTATTTACTAACTCAAACCCGATAACGGCTTATGTAAACGGAATCCCTCAAAGCTTAAGTCACGGTTACAGCAACCTTTCTATGTCCAATATCGAGCGAGTTGAGATATTGCGCGGACCTCAAAGCACAATTTACGGCAAGGATTCAATCGGCGGAGTTATAAATATCGTCAAAAAAGAACCCGAAAATGAATTTAGCGGCACAGTAGGCGCAGAATACGGCACGGGAAACTACATGCTCGGTAGCTTTGAGACAAGCGGCGCTGTTATAGAGGATAAATTTTATATATCTCTTGACGGTATGATGTCTAAAGAGGACGGATGGATAAGAAACGAATTAAAAAATGAAGATGCAAACGATAAGCAACGCCGCGACTTAGGATTGGGTCTTAAATTTACCCCTACGGATAGACTAAATTTAAAACTATATGCAAACACAAACAAACATAGAGATAATTTTATCGACGGAATTTACATATATCCCGGAGTCGGCGCCGTAGATAGAGCTAATTCTATCAAGCGACGAGATGTCAAAAGTCAGTCGTATGACGTAGATACGTATAATATGATAAAGACAAATTCCGGATCGTTGAGTGTGCAGTATGAGTTTGATAAATTTGATTTAAATTGGATTTCAACTTACAAAAAGACTTTGCTGGATAGTGATTTTGATGCTTATTTTAACGATAATCCCGCAAGCAAAGGACTCATTTATACAAGAGATATGGATATAAAAACTCTATCGCAAGAGCTTAGACTTTCGAGCAATGAAAATTCTCCTTTCAAATGGATCGGCGGAGTTTATTATGAAGATGAAAAGACGGACGCTAAATTTAGACAAGATAGCGAAGCTCAAGTATGGGGAGGCGTGAGATATCCCGCTAGCAGTAGAAATTCCATATCCGATACTAAAGCGAAAACGGCGGCCGTATTTGGACAAATTTCATATCCTATAGTTTCCAATACGGAACTTACGATAGGAGGACGATATCAGCAGATCAAAAAGGACTTTGACCTAAAAACATATCAAACGAATTTAGAAAGCAAAGTTACAAATTTGGGATTTGAGCTTAATGAATCTACCACTTGGAGGGAATTTCTACCAAAAGTCGCTTTGTCATACTATTTAAATGAAAATTTAAGTTTTTATGCCTCTTATGCCAAGGGTTATTTGGCGGGAGGATATAACTATGTCGCTACGGGAGAAGAGGTGAAAAATAAATTCGACCCTCAAAAGTCAAACAACTATGAGATAGGAATTAAAGGAGCCTATGATAGGTTTAGATTTTCTGCGGCGGCTTATTATATGGATATTAAAAATACTCATATATACGTTATAAATAAGGACAATACGTATCATACGGGCAATGCGGACAGATCAAAATCTCAAGGCGTGGAGCTTGAGGGCGTATTTAGAGCTACGAAAGAATTTGATATAAGCTTAGCGGCAAGCGTCAGCAAGACAAAATACGGAAATTACGTAAATTGGGACGGAAGTAACAATAGAGGCAACAGGATAGAAAGAACACCTAGTTATAAGCTAAATTTAGGTGGTTCATACTTAAGTCCGTTTGGAATTTATGCAAGAGCTGATATGAATTTGCTTGGTAAAACCTACTTCAATGCAAAAAATACCGCTAAGCAAGATAGCTATATAACGCTAGACGCAAAGATCGGATTTATAAAAAATAACTTTGACATCTATCTTTACGGCAAAAACTTGACAAACAAAGAGTATATCGTAAATATAGTCGATGCGGGCGGATATACGGTAATGTTAAACAGAGGAAGAGTAGTCGGGTTGGGCGTAAAATATAATTTTTAAAAATGTAAAGCCTAGGTTTTATCCTAGGCTTATTATGTAAGTTTATTTGAGTATTAGGATATGTAATTTCTAACGTCTTTTAGCTTTTTCATCTCCACGCTTAGCTTACCGACTTTGCTTTTGACGATCTGTAAAGCCCCTTCGGTTAATGCGGCTGCCTCGCTAAGTTGTTCTAAATTTTCAAATTCCTTCGGAAAGGTTTCTA
>JAUNLC010000082.1 GCA_030532465.1 Campylobacter sp.
GAATTTGACGTTGTTATCATAGGCTCGGGATTTGCCGCTCTTGCTGCTAGCGTAAAGGCTTCCGAAAAAGGCTATAAAATTTTAATAGTTGAAAAGATGGGGCGACTTGGCGGAAATTCCGTTATAAACGGAGGATTAGCCGCTTTTCCTCATAATCCTTTGCAAGAAAAAGAAGGAGTTAAGGACTCTAACGAGCTATTTATACAAGATTGCTTAAAAGCAGGACTTAACATAAACCACAAAGATCTGCTAGATACTATAGCTAGTAGGGCTAAAGACGCTCTAGCTCTTACTTTAAAATGCGGAGTTCAGTATCGCGATAGGCTCGAACACTTAGGCGGTCACTCGGTGCCTAGGACATACGGCACTACAAACGGAAGCGGTTCGGGTATCGTGCTGCCGATGATCGAGTATGTAAAGAAAATCGATAAGATAACTATCAAAACGAGAACTAAATTTGATGAATTTATACTTGATGACGGGGGTAGAGTCGTAGGTATAAAAGCAAGAGAAGAGTATAAATTCGATAAGAATTTGATGGATGACGATAGAGAAAACAAAAGCGGAACCGTAAAATTCTTTAAGGCTAGTAAAGGCGTAGTGCTTGCAAGCGGCGGATTTTGCAGGGATGTATTTTATAGGCAAGTGCAAGATCCAAGGCTAGATAAAGATGCAGACTCTACAAATCACCCCGGAGCGACTGCCGGCGGACTTATGGCGGCATTTGCGATAGGTGCGGTGCCTATACAGGTAAGTTGGCTACAATTTGGTCCTTGGGGCTGTGCAGATGAGAGCGGATTTGGCGTAGGAGCGCTATTTAACGTAAATGCTAGCTTTAGATACGGTATAAGCGTAGATCCAAAAACGGGCAAACGCTATATGAACGAGCTTGCGGATAGAAAACGAAGAGCCGATGCCATGTTTATAGTTATCGGCAAAGACAAGAACTATCCGATAAATTTCTGCGACTCGGTTGCCGTTAAAGACATAATTCCCGAACAGATAAACAAACCTCTTGAGGCTGGAATTTTAAAGAAATTTGACACTCTTGACGCTTTGGCGGCTGAGTATAAAATCCCTGCCGATGAGCTTAAAAAGACGGTTGAGAGATATAACGGGTTTGTAAAAAGCGGTAAGGATACCGATTTTGGAAAGCCTGTCGATATGATCGGAGGGGTTACTATCTCTACTCCGCCGTTTTATGCTATGCGCGGCGTGCCAAAGCTTCACCACTCGATGGGTGGCGTTAAGATCAATACAAAGGCGCAAGTTATATCAATCTATGATAAAAAGCCGATTCCCGGACTTTATGCGGCAGGCGAGGTTACAGGTGGCGTGCATGGAGCAAGTCGATTAGGAAGTAACGCGATTACCGATTGTTTGGTATTTGGCATGATAGCAGGAGAGAATATTTAGGCGGATTTCATCCCGTGTTTTAGCAGTCGGCTTCTTGTGAGGTCGGCTGCTAAATTTTAAAAAGAGCCTGTTTATCCGCTCTTAAATTTAAAAATAATCCGCAACGACTGATGTTTATTTTCGGTTGTTGCGTTATTAAATCTAAAACACATTCATAAGGAGGATGTAATGCAAAA